>JANQQT010000155.1 GCA_028284925.1 Phycisphaeraceae bacterium
AAAAACAACATGCGACTCAGGTAAATCCCCCCTATCAACAGCAACGCCCCTGCCCCAAAAAATGCTCCCGCCACGCCTCTACCCTCTCCGCCACCGCCCACAACTGCCAAACCCGCCGCCCCCAACAAACTCGTCACTCCAACCCACAAACTCACCTTCACCTTCTTCCCGACGGCCTCCTCCCCACCGTCTTCATCCACACCAAACCAGCTCGCCATCAATACACGCACGCTCCGCTCCGACACCTGCCGCATCGCCCACCACATCGACATGAGCGCAACCAACACCCCCGCCCCCCAACCAATTCCCACCGTCTGCCCCTCCATATAAAACCCCAGTTCCGTCTTCACCACAGCTTCCGACCACACGTTACTCAATGCCCATAACACCAGCTTCGTATACTCCACACCCCCAAATACGCCCACCGCCCCTCCCACAACTGCCAGCACCAAGCCCTCCCCCAAAAACAATCGCCTCACACCTCCCACAGTAAACCCCATCGCCCGCAAAACCCCAATCTCACTCGCACGCTGCTCTACACCAAACGCAAACAACAACGCTGTCAACAACAGTGCCGCCACCATCAAAAAGAAACTCATCCCCACAAACAGCCCACCGAAATCTGTCCCCGAAACACTCGCATCCATCGCCGCCCCACGCACATCTTTAAACACCAAACCCACATCCCTCGCCCCAACCGCCCCGCGTATCTCCTTCGCTAGCCCCTCCAGGTCTTGCGCCTTAGCACTCCACCTCAACGCCGTCACATCCCCGAAACGATTCTTCCACCCGCCCTCCCCATGCGCCCATTCCATCGACACATAAGCCTTCGGAGTCCCCCGATGATCCTTCCAGTACTTTTCGTCCACCGGCTTAATTCGCCCCGTATCAACCTTCAAATGCTCCAACTCCCAATCATCCGTCTTAATAGCCTTCGCCATCCCCGGAAAGTCCGGCATCAAATGCCGATCCCCGCCCACCGCCATCCCATCTGCCTCTCCCTCTACTTTCCGTTCCGTCTCAACAATCCCCGCCACTTTAAACTCGGCACTCTTCTCCACCAACTCTCGATTATCCCCCATCACAAAATACTTCAACCGCACCCCATCCCCGACGTTCAACTGCATCGCCTTGGCCAGCCATGCATTCACCACCATCCCATCCTTCTCCATATTCGGCGGCACAACCACGCTTCCACTCTTCCCGGCAACTCTCCCCCCAACATCAAACGCCGACACCATCGAATAAGGCCGCGCCATATCCTTCCCATCCAACTTCTCCATACGCTCAAGCGAATTCACAAAATAAGTCAACACCCGATCCGAACCCTTCACCGCCTCCCGCACATGTTCCACCACAGGCGAATCCAAGAAAATCCGACTTGTCCGTAACTCCATCACACCCAACTTCTCATAATGCTTCAATGAAAGATCCCCATCCTCAAGCTCCCACTCCCGCCCCACCACTTCATTCAATTTATCGACATGTCTTTCCCCTTTACCTTTTCTCGCCAGCATCAAATTCACTTTCCCCTCCACCTCCGCCTCCTTCGCCAACATCTCCTTATCCACAAACACGTTCATCGCAGGCAACTGATCGGCCAACAAACTGAACCGGCCAAACCCCTCATCATCCACCACCTTCACCACACGCTTCCGCATCACCCTCACCATACTCGACTCACGCGTATCACTTTCCAAAGCCAGGTCTGCCGACAACGCGCTTGGCCTACTGGCCCAAACACTCACCTCCACCACTTCACCTCCATTTACCCTCTCCGCATCAATTCCCAACTTCCGCGCCAAATGCGAATTCAATACCACCCCATCACTGTCGCCTTCTTCAACAAATGGCGATGTCACCCCACCCATCTCCCAAAACCCCTCATCCACACCCAGCAAATGCACACCTGGAACCTGTACGCCCTTCCCCCCTTCACCTTCCACCTTGATCACGCCAATCAAGTCAATCACGCCCGCTGTCTTTACACCCGCCTCCTCAGCAATCCTCTTTCCCAAACCCTCTGTAAAAAAACGATCTCCCCCCCCCATCGCATAATCCACCTCTCCAAGCCTCGCCTCCGCCATCGCCTTTAAACTCCCCTTGGCCGAATCCCCCACCACAAGCGCACCCACCAATACCGCCGTCGCAACCGCCGCCCCCAACGCCACACCCAAATGCGTCCGCCAGTGAAACCGCAAACTCCGCAATATCAATTGCATCCAACTCAAAATTCCACCTCTCGAATCTTCCCGTCCAACAATTCATAAACCTTCCGCATTCGCCTGGCCAGTTCGATCGAATGCGTCACTACCACCAGTGTTACTCCCTCCTCCTCGTTCAACTCCACCAGCAAATCCCCTACCTCCTCCGCATGTCGTCGATCAAGACTCCCCGTAGGCTCATCAGCAAGCACCAATGCAGGCTCATTGATCAATGCCCGCACCACCGCCGCCCGCTGTCTCTGCCCGCCCGACAACTGGCCGGGCCGATGCCCCATCCGATCGCCAAGTCCCGCACGATCCAACAACCCCTTCGCACGCTCCACGACGCCGTTCCGCCCCTTACCCACCAGCGTCGGAACCAGCACATTTTCCAAGACCGTACACTGCGGTAATAGGTGATGCTCCTGAAAGATAAATCCGATCTCCTTATTCCTCACGCTCGCTAGCGCATCCTCACCAAGCCCGGCCAAATCACGCCCATTCAAAACCACCTTCCCTGCCGTCGGCTGGTCCAACGCCCCAATCACGTTCAACAAAGTGCTCTTCCCACACCCACTCGGCCCCAATATCCCCACACGCTCCCCCTTATCAACCTTCCAGTCAATTCCGTCCAGAACAGTGACCCCATCCACCCCTCCAACCCCCTCATATGCCATCTTAACCCCATCCAACTTCAACAATACGGCACTGCTTTCACTTGACATAATATGAGTCTCCTATCGTTTCCCCCCGCGCCCCTTAACACCGCACCCACCTATTCGCCTTCATCTCAAACCGCGGCAGCGCCCCCACCTCCACCACCTCAACAGGCACGCGCAAACTCAACGCCCCACGCAATGCCCCCTCCACCTCACTCCGCAATCCGTCATCCCCCACACGATCCTCACACGGTTCCACCGTCACCTTCATCTCCACCATCGCATCCCGCTCCTCCACCTCCACACGATACTCTGCCACACCGCCCACACCCATCACAATCTCATCCACCGCCGACGGAAACACATTCACACCACGTACCAACAACATATCATCTGCCCGCCCCAGTATCCCTCCTTCCAATCCCACATCCGCCACCTCCCCTTCGTCCCGATCCTCCGCCAACACCTTAACCAAATCCCCCGTCCGATACCTCAACAGCGGTGACGCCACCCTCCCCAACGTCGTCAACACCAACTCACCAACCTCGCCATCCTCCACCGCTTCCCCATTTTCCTGATCAACCACCTCTACCAGATACCCACGCTCCATCAAACGCAAAATACCCGACATCTTCTGACACTCATAACTCACCGGCCCCACCTCCGTCATCCCATGATGATCATAAACACGCGCCCCACCCCAAGCCTCCGATATCCGCTCCCGAACCGCCTTCACACTCCCACCCGGCTCGCCCGCCACCACCACGACCTTCACGCCAATCCCCGCTACGTCAATTCCACTACCCGCCCCAACATCCGCCAACCGCATCGCATACGTCGGCGTACAACACAACACGTTCGCCTTACACTCAGCCATCATCTTCAATCGCGCTTCACTCGACATCCCCCCACCCGGCAAACACAAACACCCTAACCCCTCCGCAGCTTCAAACGCCGTCCAAAAGCCTAGAAACGGTCCGAACGAAAATGCAAAAAAAACACGATCGCCCCGCCCAACACCGGCTCCCTTATACACCCTCTGCCAGTTACCCACCATCCACCCCCAACTCTCCTCCGTATCCAACCAACGCATCGGATTTGCCGTCGTCCCACTCGTCTGGTGAAACCGCGTATACCGATCCAACGCATAAGTCTGATTTCGACCAAATGGACCATGCCGTTCCTGATCCGCAACAATCTCACCCTTGGTCGTAAAAGGGCACTTCCCAACAAAATCCTCAATGCTTTCAACCCCATCACCCAGACCCGCATCCTTCAAGATCGGTCCGTAATAGTCATTACCCTTCACCAGTTCGCCACACAGATAGCGCAAACTCGCCAACTGATCCGCCGCCAACGCCTCTCGCTCAGCCCGCCTGTCAAACATACCAATACCTACTTGACATCTCCACCTCCCACACCACCACTGGCTGCCACCTTCTTCGCAGGTGGCGGACCATGCGGCTTAAACTTCACGACCAGAAATCCACCCGCCGCTGCCATCACAATTCCCGCTAGGAAAGGCATACTCACCTTATCCCACTGTTTCTTCGTTGAAATCTCAACCAAAGCGTTCAGAATCGGCGCCCCCGCGAATATGATCGACATCACTACCGTCGGTGTCCCCTTGAATCCGAATGCCAACAACACACAAAACGCTCCGATTGCTCCCACAATTCCCGCAAGCAGGCTCCACCACATTCCCGATCCCGTAAAAGTCCACTCCGCCCCTCGCACCAGCATCATCACGATCGGCCCTACAATCGCAATCAAAAAATACGCAATCCCCACAAACAGAAACGCCTTATACCTTGCCACCTCACCTCCCCCCATCTGCACACTCCCCTTATGCAGAAAAATCCCATAAACCCCCCAAGATGCAACCGTCAACAACGCAAAAATCAACCACGTCATACTCTGCTGGGATGTCTCACCACTCGCAATCGTCATTAGAAATATCCTCAAGTGAATTCTCGATTATCCGTTTCAATTCAGGTCCACCCACCACCACGCTCACCCACCACCTTGAACCAGGCGTCCAAATGCCTCCGGTATCGCAACCGAACGCATTTTACCGCCCTCGCCCATCGTAACACACACCACAACCATAAACCCTTTCGCAAGAGCCTTCTCATCTCCATCCTTCCAAAACTCAAACTCATACCGTATCGTCTTCTCCTTCATCTCTCCTACACGCAGCTTCACATCAAACTCCTCCTCAAATCGAAGCGGAGCAAAATACTCACATCCCACGTCAAGCCTCGGCCAACCATAGTGTCTCCCCTCCACCGCCATCATCACACTAAACCCCAAAGAACGCACAAAACCATGTTCCGTACGCTCCATATACTTGAAAAACTGCGTAAAGTGAACAATCCCTGCCATATCCGTCTCATCAAAACTCACGCGATGTCGTTCCACATAATCCTGCGCCATTCAAAATTCCCTTCTAAGCCCCTTCCGCCCGCGCCCCATCCACAAGTCCTTCGCCCGCCACGTTACCCCTTCCTTCCGCTACCGTATTCTCACGCAACACCCTCCCCAATACCCTTTCGTATACATCCACAACGCGCTCCGCCATCCGCTCTATCGTAAATCGATTTTCAATCGCCGCCCTTCCCGCCAATCCCATCCGGCCCCCTCTCTCTGCGTCCAGCAACATCCCTTCAATCCCCTCCACCAGCGCATTCACACTCCCTGCCTCAACCAACACGCCTCCACCGGTTCCCTCCACCAATTCCACATAACTCGCGCTCCGCGGCTGCACAACCGGCACACCCGCCGCCCAGGCTTCCAGCAAATAAATCCCAAAACTCTCCCCATAGTTTGCCGGAACACTCATCACATCCAACTCACGCAGAAACTCGATCTTCCGCGCATGATCGACATTCACCTCAATCGTCACGTCGCTTCCCAAGCCAGCCCTATCTAATAGTGCACGCTGCTCTGCAATAAACCCCTTATCCACCTCCGTCGCCGTCCCCGCCACTGCCAAACGAAGTCTCTCCACCTTACCCCGCTCTCGAATCTTCACATAAGCTCCAATCAAATCCCCCAACCCCTTCTCGGGACAAAGCCGAGCAAGATACCCCAACACCGGCGTCCCCTGATTTCTCTCCCGAACCTCATACCCTTTCAAGTTTATCCCGTTATGCACCACCTCAATCCGATCATCCTCAATACCCAATCGCCTCCCCATCTCCTGACCGTAATACTCACTCACCGCCACCATCCCATTCAGATCCTCAACCCGCTTACCCAACAAATCCCAACTCTCACCACGCCAAGGCTCCTCCAGCGAATCCACAAACAGATCCTCACCCTGCAGCATACAAACTACAGGCACACCCAACTCCTGCTTGATACGTCGCGCCATTCCCACCAGCAGGACATTCGATAACACCACCACATTCACCGCGCCCTGCCCCTTCAACCATCTGATCATTCGGCTTAGCTCCTTATTCTGCTTCCCCTCTTCTCCCTGCAACATCGAAATCACCAACTCACCCAAATCCTTACCCCCCGCCGATCCCGACTTTTTCGCTGCCCACCTCAAAAGACGCTTGGAATCAAACATCCGATCCACAATGCGCGGTGTATGACGAAACAAAGCACTCTTCTGCTGCAAAAAAACGTTCACCCCACCGTAAAACATCGGCGAATCCCCGCCCGCATCATCCTCATCCACCACGTGCGGCAAATACATCGGAACCATCAACACATCATGCCCTAACGCGCGCAACGCCTTCACCAAAGCGTTATCTCGAAGACAACTGCCGCAGTAAAAATTTCCCGTGCCTGGCGTTAATTGAACGATCCGCATCGACGCTCTTTGCATTCAACAAATTCTGCCCGTCCCTTAATCCTATACCTGCTCCACGCCGCGCACAATCAGAGGCCTGCCATGCGACAATGCATCCGGAATCTCGGCAAACTCCTTAACCGCCTCAAACATCGGGTCATAATCCTTTTCAAGGTGCCCGATCAGGCAATCCGTCATATCTTGTCGATAGTTCGGATACTTCTTTAAGAACGTACCAAAACTGAACGTCTCATCGTAAAACGCATACACAAGTCGCCGCATCGCTTCGATCCCCTGGCAAACCCGGTCCCCATATTCCACGAATCGCTCCGCCCCCACGTCATCCGCCGCCAACGCGTCATGCACCGCATCGGCCGCCAGCACCCCCGTCTGCAATGCCAAAAACACACCCGATGAAAACACGGGGTCCAGGAATGCAAACGCATCTCCCACTAACAATAAACCGTCCGACGCACAATGCTGAGATCGATACGAGTAATCCCCGGTCACTCGACAATCCCTCGTCTTCTCGCCTTCCGACAAATGCCGCTTAATCCACGGCTGCAATTCCACTTCCCGCTCAAATATCGCATCCGGATCTCGCTCACCACGATACAAATAATCACGTTCCGCCACGACACCCACACTCACCATATCATCCGACAGCGGGATATACCAAAACCATCCCTTCTCCGGCAAATACGCCACCGTCGTCGCGCCCTCGTCTAGTCCGCATTCGCGCATCGCCCCCTTGTAATAAGTCCATATCGCAATCTTCTTCAGCTTTGCATCCGGCACGCGCCACCCGTTTCGAGTCACCGAAAACATGTCTCGACCACTTGCATCAATCGTCATCTTCCCGCGCACTTCAAATCGCTCGCCATTCCGCTCCGCCACCACACCAACCACCTGATCCTCCTCACGAATCAATTCCCTTACCGTCGTCCCTTCATAAAACGACGCCCCTGCCTCCACCGCATGATCCCGCAGCAACACATCAAACTCACTACGCACCACTTGCCATGTCTTCGCACAAGGATGATCCGTATGCTTGAAAAAGTAAAACGGCGTCGATCGTTGCCCATCCAGCCCCACAAACTGAACACTGTGTTTCGCCACCACAAAATCCTGCTCTTCCATCTTCTCGTTGAGCCCCAACCGTTCCATCGGATACCAACACCAAGGGATCAATGATTCTCCGATCTTGTATCGCGGAAACTCTTCCTTTTCCAGAACGACGACCTTCCACCCTTTCTCCGCCAACAATCGCGCAGAAGCCGTACCCGATGGCCCACCACCAACAATCACGACGTCATACGTTTCTTCCGTTCGTAATTTTCTCATCACAACGTCCTTTCTCGTATTGAGCCACGCCTAAACAAAGGCCACCTCCCGCCCATGCCGTTGAACCAGCCGCTCAAACGACTCCAGAAACCGCCGCTGATACTTCGCCCCGCCCCCATGCAACGCGATGTAACACGTATGCTCCGTCACCTCCGCCGTCACATCCTCCGGATAATTCACCCGCTCATAGTCCAGATCATCCGCCAGTTCCAACACCAACCCGTGATCCCCTCGACGCGACACCACATGCAAGTCATGCATCGCCTCAACACCCGTCAGAATCGCACGCGCCGTCTCCGATTTCAACGGCGGCTCAAAAATAAATTGATACTCGTTTCGCATCGCAAACGCTCTCACCCGCCCGCCGCTTCACCCGGCAATATCGGGGGAAGAATCTCAACCACCTCTGCCAGGATCTCACCGTTAGGCCACGACAACACATTGTGCCGCCCATAAAGCATCTCGTCCTTTTCCAGACCAAACGCTTCTCGTGTCATCACATCGCTTTCGATTCTAAAAAACGCATTCGGATTATTCTCGTGCGTAATCTCATAGTCTGCCATGATCGACCCCAATGGACGATACCCTTCGCGAATCAGCCGCATCGGCTCGTCTTCAAATCCCGCCAGGTTGATCCGTATCGCACCAAATTCCATGGGCGTCTCATCCCCGTTTGCCAGCAACACCACCTGCCGATAAAGTGCCTCTTCTTCCTCCACCTCGAACATCTCCAGAAGACGCAAATGAATCTTCGAATCACAATACTTCTCCAGCGTCGGCGTCATGTCATTCGTATGCGCCAACAAACTTCGGTAAGGCTCCGGCATTTCCACACCCGCAATCGCCTCGATACGAGGCAACACCCGTCCGTGCGATTGATAAAAATCATCCAGAGGGTAAATGATATTCGCAATGCGATTCGTAAACGGCGTCATACAGTCCTAATCCTCAGCTCAAACGCTCTCCACGATGTTCAGGCAAAAAGAATTCGTGCAACATACGGTCCACCTGCAACAACGCATCGCGGTCCAGTTCGATCGCATCAGAATCCACCGTCAAAAACCCCTCTCGCTCGTACATCCCCAGCACATCCCCAAATCGATCCGCCACATCCACCCCGAATTTTTCCGTGAAGCACTTCCGCTCAACTCGCCCAAGCTTCAGTTGCAAGACAAACTCCCGAACCAAGGCCTCCTCGTCATTAATCCGAAGCGCACGATGAATCGGCAATCGATCCTCATTCACCGTCTCTACATAAGGCCCGATATCCTTCACGTTTTGATAATGCGCATGATTGATATGTCCAAAACTCGCCACCCCAATCCCGATCAAATCCGATCCCCGCCACTGACTGTCCCGATACAGGAACTGCGTATTCTCAACGTCCTTCACGACCGTCGTCACACTGTTCACCTCGTACCCCCGCGCTTCCAGCTCCGCAAACGCATACTTCACCCAACGCCGCTTCGTATCCCAATCCGCAACCGGCGCAGTTAACTCTCCCGCCTCCTTCATCCGCTTATAGATCGTCGTGTTAAACGGAACCTCCATCTGATAGATCGTTACGCAGTCCGGGTCCAACTCGATCGTCTTTTCGACATTCTCAAGCCAGTTCTCCTCCGTCTCTTCCAACATCCCCGCAATCAAATCCACATTGATCTGCGGAAACCCGACATTCCTGGCCCACTCATAGGCCGCATATACCTGCTTCGATAGATGCGCCCGCCCATTCGCCTCAAGCACGTGATCGCTGAAATTCTCAATTCCGAAACTCAGCCGCGTCACACCCATATCCCTGATTGCAGCCACCTTTTTCTCATTCAGCGTCCCCGGCTCACACTCAAACGTCACTTCCTCCACATCATCCCACGGCAACACACGCTTCAACCCCTCCGTCAAATACGTTAATTGCTTGGCCGACAAATAACTCGGCGTACCCCCGCCAAAATAGATCGTCTGCAACTTACGATCACCCACAAACGCCCCCTCGCTGTATATCCGCAATTCTTCAATCAACGCGTCCAGATACTCCTGGATTGCCGCCGCATTCTTATCCGTATAAACCTTGTAATAACAAAAGTGACATCGCTTCCGACAGAACGGAATGTGCACATACAACCCCAGCGGCACGCCCTCCTTCGGCCCCTCATCAAACGCCGCATAAGCATCCCGCACGTGCTCCGGTCCCCAATAATGAAACGGCGGATAATTCGATACAAAATAACCTCCCGCCTTCGTTGCATCGTCATGCGAGGTTGGTAAAGCTCGAACTGTCGTCGCCGTCAACGTCGTCATCAATCAAGCGCCCTCTTTCGCGCCAAACGCATAAACATACCCGTCCTCACTCCCGATGATGATCAACCCATCCACCACCGCCGGGCTGCCATTGACAGGTTTGCCAATCTCATAGCTCCAGACCTTCTCTCCATTTTTCAAATTCAGAACGTACAGATTTCCGTCCCGACTCCCGCAAATGACACGATTACCAACAATCACGGGCGATGCCTCGACCCGCGACCGTGTACGGAACTTCCAGATCGCTTCACCACTCTTACGCTCAACACAATGAATACGCTTATCATTCCCCCCAAACACAACCAACTTGTCCGTCACCGCAGGCGAGGAATGAAACGGGAAATTCCTGTCCTTGTATTTCCACGTCGTCTTACCCAGATCGAAATCAACCGCCACCACCTCATTACCGTAATGCCCCACATAAGCATCATCACCCTTGAGCGCCGCAGAACCAATAATGTACTGACCAATCTCAATCGATCGAATCTTCTTCCCGTCTTCAATCCCTACAACATGCAAATACCCGTCACATCCACCAAAGATCGCCCGCCCCTTGCTGATCGCAGGCGTACCATTGATAAAATTCTCGGTCTCATACTTCCAGATCCCCTTACCAGTCTTCGCATCGACCCCATGCAGAATCGAATCGTGACTCCCGATCACCACGATCATTCCGCCGTCCTTTCGCTTATATAGATTCGCAGCCCCCACAATCTTGTCATCCGTCTCATACTTCCAGACCTGCTTGCCTGTCTTCGCATTCAGACAATACAAAAACGAATCACTCGATCCAAAATAAATTCGCCCGTCATAATAAGTCGGCGGCGCCTCGATCGGATCCTCCGTCTTAAACGCCCAGACCTTCTTCCCTGTCTTTATATTGATTGCATATAGATTCCCATCGTCACTCCCAATATACGCAACCCCATCCTTCACCACCGCTGAGGAAACCACAGGCCCTTCCGTCTTGAATTTCCACTTCAGCCCCAATGACTTCGGTAGCTTCGCATAGCTGACACCACTCAACTCGGTGTCACCCCTGTAGATCGTCCAGCTCTTCCCATCCCGCGTCACCGCCGCCTTCTTCCTCACCAACCTCTTCCCTTCAGACTTTACCTCGCACACCCCAAAATCAGATGGACATTCAATGCACGGCATCGCCGGCAAACGCGCTGAATGAACCATCAACATACCGTACACCACCAGCGTCAACAGCATCAGAACCTTTTTCATGGCCCAAATCCTCGCTCAATAGCGACCTGCTCTACAGCGTGGAACAAACGACCACGCGTCATACCCATTTTCCGCCGGCTACACCGCAACCCTGCCACTACCTCTGCGCAGTAAACCATCCTTCAGTACGCACTCCCAGTATACGCAATTACCCACCAAAACACCAGTAAATCCATCCCAATACGTATAAATTTTCCCGCATAACCTCTCATTATCCACCAAAATCGCCACACCTTCTCCATTTTGACAATTTTCCGCACCATTCTCGGTCACATTCGCCTCCCTCCTCCGTAAAGAAACCCGTCACGAGCATCAAAACACAACGAAAGGAAAACCCGATGCCAACCCCAGCCCCCCAACGAGCCGTCAAACCCAAACCCAAGAACACCAAAGCAGGATTCATCTCTAAGGTCGCTCTTGCTGCCCTCCTCGCCGCCACTTCACTCCTCACCATAACCGACTCAACCCTCGCCGATGCAACCCTCTATCGCAACGCCACCAAATCCATCGTCTGGATCACCGGTTCCAAATCCAGCGGATCCGGAACCCTTGTAAACGTCTCTCGACGCATCGTCATTACAAACCACCATGTCGTCAACGGCAACCGCAACATCATCGTCTTCTTCCCAACCATCCGAAACGGTCGCCCCGTCAACACCAACTCCTTTTACCTCATGAACCGCCGAATACTCGGTATCCCCGCTACAGTCCTGCGCTCCGACCCCAAACGCGATCTCGCCATCATCCGACTCTCACGACTACCACGCAACGCCCGCGCCATCCAACTCGCCTCATCCTCACCCATGCCCGGCGAACGCCTCCACCTCATCGGCAACGGTGGAAAAGTCGGTGCCCTGTTCGCCTACATGAAGGGCTCCACCAGACAAGTCTCCCGCCGTCGCATCAAGTACAGCTCTGGCCAGATCGTCGACACTACCGTCGTCGCCTCCGACATGCCCACCAACCCCGGCGACTCCGGCGCCGCCTTCCTCAACGACCGCGGACAACTCGTCGCCGTCAACCATTCATATCTCTCATCCGCCCGAATGGTCACCTACGGCACCGACATCACCGAAGTCCGATCTTTCCTCAACAACTACCTCAACGGCTCCCCCTCCCGACCGCGCTTTCCCGTCAACGTCATCCCCCCGTCACGATCCAGAACTCCCGTCGGAACCAACCCCAACCCCGCACCCCGTCGAACCTACCCCCAACCAAAGACCTATCCCTCCAATCCTCCTCGCAGAGACGTCGTCAAACGAACCCCTGTCAAACCCAGTATCCCGTACATCAAGCTCCCCGCCGGCTGGACCACTGCAAGTCTTCGTTACACCTTACTCTCACTCACCTCTTCCGACATACGTATCCGCACTAGGGCCATCTACCAACTCTTTCCCCAGTGG
>JANQQT010000160.1 GCA_028284925.1 Phycisphaeraceae bacterium
TTCGGCGTTGGTGTGGGGGGTGTATGCTTCGCCGATGATGTCTCCGTGGATGGTTTTGAGGGTGGGTTGGGGGTTTGCTTTTTCGTGGGCATCAAGAGCTTTTTCGAGTTCTTTTTGTTGGGATTCCTCGAGTTTGGTCCAGCCGAGTCGGCCGCGGCATTTGGGGAAGGTGGAGCAGGCGAGCCAGGGGCCTCGGGCGCCGTTGCGGAGGTAGAGGGGGGCTTTTTCGCACTTGGGGCAGGTGATATCGGTGGTGAGGGGTGGGACTTTGGGTGGTGCGATGTGTCCCTTTTTGTCAATGTTGATGATGCCGTCGCATTCGGGGTATTTTGAGCAGGAGAGGAATGGGCCGAATCGACCTTTGCGGAGGGTCATGGGGGCTTCGCATTTGAGGCATGCGACTTCGGTGAGTTCGGGTTCCTGTGGTTTGCCTTCGCGGTCGATTGGGGCGGCGTATTTGCAATCGGGGTACCGTGAGCAGGAGAGGAATCGGCCGTTCTTGCCGAATCGGTAGACGGTATCGGCTCCGCACTCGCCGCATTCGTATGGGGCAGGCTCGGTCTCGGCTTTCGCGTGAGACATCAGCTCGTGTGCGTTTTCGAGGTTTGTTTTAAACGGGCCGTAGAAGCGGTGGAGCATCTGGACCCAGTCGTTGTGTTGTTCTTCGACAGCGTCGAGTTCGGCTTCCATGTGACGGGTGTAGCCGATGTCCATGATCTTGGGGAAGCCTTCGATGAGTTTGTCGGTGACGACCATGCCGAGGTCGGTGGCGTAGAAGCGGTTCTGGAGTTTCTCGACGTAGTTTCGGTTTTGGATGACCTGGATGATGGCGGCGTATGTTGAGGGTCGACCTATGCCTTCGGCTTCCATTTTTTTGACGAGGGATGCTTCGGAATAGCGCGGCGGAGGTGAGGTGAATTTCTGTTGAGGATCGATTTTGAGTGGGGCGAGGGGTTGGTCCTCTTCGAGTGGGGGGAGGACGAGTTCATCGGAGACGTTGGGGATGCCGGCGACGCGGTAGAAGCCATCGAAGACGAGGGATCGGCCGGTGCATTTGAAGGTGAGGGTGTGATCCTGGTTGGTGGTGTCGATGTGGATGGTTGTGCCATCCCATTGGGCGGGTGTCATCTGGCAGGCGACGAAGCGATTCCAGATGAGGCGGTAGAGTTTGTTTTGTTGTTCGTTGAGTGAGGACTTGACGGCATCGGGTGTGAGTTTGACGTCGGTGGGGCGGATGGCTTCGTGGGCTTCCTGAGCGGCTTTGTTGGAGGATTTGTAGAGATTTGGTTTTTCAGGGAGGTATTTGTCGCCGTGTGTGGTTTTGATGTAGTCGCGTGCCTGGTTGATTGCTTCGGTGGAGATGTGTGTTGAGTCGGTACGCATGTAGGTGATGAGACCGACCTGTCCCTGTCCCTTGATGTCGATACCTTCGTAGAGTTGTTGGGCCGTTCGCATGGTGGACTGGGCGGTGAATGAGAGCACGTTGGCGGCGGCTTGCTGGAGGGTTGAGGTGATGTAAGGGGGGTATGGGCGGGATTTGGTGCGTTTGCGTTTGATTTCTGCGACTTTGAAGGTGGGTGGTGGTGAGGCAAGGTCGCCGATGAGTGTGATCTTGTTTTTTGCGGGGCCTTTGGCATCGGGGTCTTCGGTGTTTTTTTGTTCGTTGAGGGAGAATCCGGCGAGTTGTGCGACTTTGAGGGCTTCTTCGACGTTTTTGGGTTCGAAACGTTCGCCGTCGAGTTTGATGAGTTCGGCGGAGAGAGATTTGTGTTCGTTGAGCCAGCCGTTTTTCTCGCGGATGGTGCGGCCTTCTATTTTTCTGCCGGCTGCACGCGGGTCCGGAGGTGGGGCAGAGTCGAGCCATTCCTGGAATTGTTTGGAGTAGTTTTCGGCCTTATCGAGGTCGATGGTGAAGAAGCCTGTGATCTTCCAGAATTCTTCGGGGACGAATGCCATGATCTCGCGTTCGCGTTCGACGACGAGGCGAACGGCGACGGATTGGACGCGACCGGCGGAGAGGCCACCTGCGACTTTTTTCCAGAGGAGGGGTGAGACCTGGTAGCCGACGATTCGGTCGAGGATTCGGCGTGCCTGCTGGGCGTTGACCTTATCCATGTCGAGGGGGCGCGGGTGGGAGAATGCTTCGTTGATGGCGTTTTTGGTAATGGCGTTGAATACAACGCGTTTGACGGAGGGTATATCGAGGTTCATGGCCTCGGCGAGGTGCCATGCGATGGCTTCTCCTTCGCGATCGAGGTCGGTGGCGAGATAGACATCGGCGGCGACCTTGGCGTCTCTTTTGAGTTCAGTGAGTGTTTTGCCTTTTCCGGTGATTGCTTCATAGGTTGGTTCGAAGTCGTTTTCGAGGTCTACGCCGGGTACGGGGTTTTTGATGCCCTTGGGATTGCGGGCGGGCAGATCGCGGACGTGGCCGACTGAGGCTTTGACGATGTAGTCTGAGCCGAGGTATTTGTTGATGGTGCGTGCTTTGGCGGGGGATTCGACGATGACGAGGTGCTTGCCTGCGGCGGCGGATTTAGAGGCGCGTGTGGATTTGCCGTTGGAAGTTGCCTTTTTGGTGGATTTCTTCTTCGTGGACTTCTTTTTGGTGGATTTCTTCTTCGTGGACTTCTTTTTGGTGGTTTTCTTCGAAGTCTTTGAGGCAGCAGGTTTTTTGGGTGATTTGGCCATTTGTTGGGTTTGTATCGGTTGTAGGGGGCGTGATCTTGTAAGGAATCGCCTTAAATGTTTGGTAGGTTTTGATGCGTTGAATTGAACCGCTGCCGGGGCGATAGTCAAGTGGTGTTCGTAACATGCTGTAATTAAAGGGTTTACGCGCCATTGGCGGAGGGCGTGGCGTTTTGGATGATCGCGAGGGCGGATTTTTGGAGAGAATCGGGGGTGTGTTCCTGTGGCGAGAGCCAGTGGAGGTTTTTGAAGCGTCGGAGCCAGGTTCGTTGCTGTTTGGCGAAGCGGCGGGTGTCGATCTTGATGCGTTCGTATGCCTCGTCGAGCGTGAGGCGGCTTTCGAGGTGGTCGAGGATCTGTCTGGTGCCGATGGCTTGTCTGGCTTGGGGGCCGAGGAGGTTCTGGGCGAGGAGTTTTCGGGTCTCGGTGAGGAGGTCGGGGGTGTTGGTTTCGGGGTCGGGCCGGGTCATGAGTTTGACGCGTTGGTTAATGCGTTGATTGATGACGGGGACGGGCCAGTTGAGGGCTATTGAGATGGGGTTGTGGTTGTAGGAGGGGGGATCTGCTGTGGGGTTATCGGATTCAATAGAGTCTTCGGATGGGGTGTTGTGGGGTTGTTCGTGCCATTGGGTTTGGTGTTGGGTGATGGACTTGCCGGTGGTGTGGAGGACTTCGAGCGCCCGGATGAGACGTTTTCGGTCGTTGGGGTGGATGCGCTGAGCGGCGGCGGGATCGAGGGCGAGGAGTTTCTGGTGGAGTTGTTGTGAGGTGAGAGGGTCGAGGGTTTGTCGGAAAGCGGGGTCGGAGGAAGGGCCGTCGAAGAGGCCTTCGAGCAGGGCTTTGATGTAGAGGTTTGTGCCGCCGACGACGATGGGGAGTTTGTTTTGTTTGTGGAGGGATTGGATGATTTGTTCGGCGTCCTGCAGCCAGTCAGCGACGGTGTATGGTTGCGTGGGGTGGACGTGGTCGATGAGGTGGTGTTTGATTTGCCGGCGTTGTGAGGGGGAGGGTTTGGCGGTTCCGGCGTTGAGGTGTTGGTAGATCTGCATGGAGTCGGCGGAGATGATTTCGGTTTTGAAGTGATTGGCGAGGTTGAAGGCGAGGTCTGATTTTCCGCCGGCGGTTGGGCCGAGGATGAGGAGGATGGGTGGGGAGTTTTGTTTAGGGGTGTCCATATTGTTGCGTGTATTTGGGCGAACCTGAGGTTTGTAAAGTACGTAATAAAGTTGCGGTGAGACGATCGTGAAGACGTTTATCGCGTAAGGTGAAGGGCCAGGGTTTGCCCGTGCCGAGCGTAAGTTTATGCACTCGATACGAGGCGATCTGCGGCACTTCTCTCAGGCCTTTGAACGAGGCTGTTAAAAGTCAGAAAATATTGGACATGATTGTTTGGAATGTCGATCTGGAAGATGCGAGGTTGTTCACCTCTGGTGATCCGATCGCGTGTTGAAGGTCGCACGAGTTTGAGCGTGTGTGTTTTGAATCAGTTTCGGAATGAAAGAGGTAAGTTTGATGTCCATTCACGTAGTTCATCATGAGGTTTTTGATCACGAATTTAATGGTGAGGCGGAGCCCTTTGTGCGAGTGTCGCCACACTGTCAGCATCCCCTGGAGCGGTTGTATCATTACCGGACATTGGCGGCGACGGTGTTTGAGCGGAAAGTGCCTGGTGATATCTTGGATTGCGGCGCGGGTAATGGCGGTACGGCGGCCTTGTTGGCGCATACATCGGTGAGGCGCGGTGGTTGTCGGCACGTGTGGATGTTCGAGAAGTTTGATGTGGAGGGTAAAGGGGACAGCGAGGGGTATGGAAGGCCAGCTTCGATTGATGAGTGTCGTCGTGCGATGTACGGAGTGGGTGTTGACGAGCATGATTTTACGATCAAGGCGGGGAGTTTTGATAAGAAGTTTGCGCAGGCGAAGGTGCGAGAGGCGGCGGTGTTAAGGCTTGGGATGAAGGGTAGCGGGGATGTGATGGATGCGTTGCGTCGGTTTTATGATCCGCTACAGGAGGGTGGGTTGATTTTACTTGACTGGTATGGGACGCAGGACGCGTATCGTGTGGCAGTGGATCACTTTTTTGCGGTGCGGGAATTGGATGTGACATTGGTTCAGATTGATGAGAGTGCGTATTACGCGTTTAAGGAGCATGCTCCTTATTACGAGGATAGTTGAGGGTGTGGAGCGAATTCGTCCGATATAAGGGCGGAGGAGAAAAGGAGAGGCTTAGGCGGAGGAGAACAGGAGTAGGAAATGACAGGCCTGAGGAGGCCTGTTATTTTTTTGGGGATGTGGGAGCGGGGTTTCCTTTTTTGTGGCGGTATAGGAATGGTGTTTTGACGTATCGGCCCTGGATGAACAGGGCGTTGTGGGTGGGGTCGTAGTAGCCGATGTATGAGCCGAATTTGGTTTGGGGGATTGGGGGGCCTTTGGGTTTGAGGTGTGTCCACTTTTTGGTTTTGAGTGAGAAGGCGGCGAGCCGGAGTTGTTTGCCTCTGCCATTGGGAGGGAAGGCGAGCAGAAAGACATCGGCATGGGAGTCGTAGGCGAAAATGGAGTGGGCATCGTGGGCGTAGATGGTGGGGTCCGTATTGAGTTTGGACCAGGTGTTGGTGGTGAGGTTGTAGGCGAAGGTGTCGTGTTTGAGGACGGCGAGGAGTGTGTTGTGTTTTGGGGCGTAGGCGGATTGGAGTTCGGAGGCGGGGGCGACTTTGTCCTTGAGGACGAGGGTTGAGAGAGGGCGGGCGTTGTTGGGTTTGAGCGGGGTCCAGGTGTCGGCGGCGGAGTCGAAGAGGTACATTTCGTAGGCGTGTGGTGAGACGTTCTGGGCGGCGACGTACCAGAGTGTTTTTTTGATGTCAGGGAGGTAGGCCATGGTTGCGCCCATGCCCCGGAGCGGGGCGCGTTTGTTGGAGGTTTTGTAGTGGGACCATTTGCGTGTTTTGGGATCGAACATCCACATTGGAGTGTAGTTGGGGTCGAGTTTTTGTTTGACGGTGGCGACGGATTGGTTGGTGAAGCGGGCGTGTGTGGTGGGTTGTGCCGCGGGGTTGACGCCCATGCCCCAGAGTAGTTTTTGGGATTGTTGATCGAAAGTGAATGCGTCCCAGGTGTGTACGGGCATGATGGGGCCGCCGTTGGTGGTGGCGATGTGGCCGTCTTTGAGTGTGACGTGTTTGAGCCACCAGGTTTTGTAGTCGGCGATTTGTTTGAGTTGGCGTGGTGTGAGTTTGGTATCGGGATGGCGGACGAGGGTACGAGAGGTGAGGAAGTATGCGGCTTTGTGTTTGCCGGCGTTTCCGCCATCGGGGTGGTAGAGGAGGCGCCAGGTGTTAGATGCGAGGTGGTATTCCCAGACGTCGTTCATGCGGTGGGGGGCCTGGTGATTTCCGCCAGCGTAGAGGGCGGTTTGTCGGGAGGGTGCGTAGGGCATTTTGTTG
>JANQQT010000192.1 GCA_028284925.1 Phycisphaeraceae bacterium
TGCCCTCACCAGGCAAAATCATCATCATCGGCTCAGGCATCATCGGAACAGCCTGCGCACACGAACTCATCCAACGAGACTGGCAAGTCACCATCATCGACAAATCAACCTTCGCCTCACAATGCTCACACGCCAACTGCGGCTTCATCTGCCCCTCCCACGCCCTCCCATTACCAGCCCCGGGGGCCATCTCCAAAACCTTCTGGAAAATGTTCCGTAAAAACTCACCCTTCTACATCAAACCCCGCCTCTCACCTTCCCTCTGGCACTGGTTCTTCAAATTCTGGCGACGCTGCAAACACGACCTCATGCTCGAAACCGCCAAACACCGCGCCGACCTCCTGAACTACTCCTACGACGCCTACGAAAAACTCATCACCACACACAACCTCGACTGCGAATACCAGCAAAAAGGCCTCCTCTTCGTCTACGGCGACCCCCACCACTTCCACGAATACGAAAAAACCAACAACCTCACACGCGAACACTTCGGCATCGAAGCCAAACCCTACGACGCCGCCCAAACCCTCGCTCTCGAACCCGCCCTCAACAACAACGTCGCCGGCTCATGGCACTACGAATGCGATGCCCACCTCAGACCCGACCGCCTCATGGCCGCCTGGCGATCACTCCTCGAAAAACAAGGCGTCACCATCAAGGAAAACTGCGAATTCCTCGCCTTCGAATCCCAATCCAACCACGCCACCAAAATCCGCACCTCAACCGGCCACCTCGAAGCCGACCACTTCCTAATCGCCACCGGCGCAACAACCCCCCTCCTCAACAAACAACTCGGCGTCAACATCCCCATCCAGCCCGGCAAAGGCTACTCCATCACCATGCCGCGCCCAAACATCTGCCCGCAACACCCCATCATCTTCGAGGAAATCAAAGTCGCCGTCACACCCATGCAATCCGGATACCGCCTCGGCTCCACCATGGAATTCTCCGGCTACGACACCACCATCAACCCAAAACGCCTCGAAGCCCTCAAATCCGGCGCCGCCAAATTCCTGCAGGAACCCTACACCCAACCCATCGAAGAGGAATGGTTCGGCTGGCGACCCATGACCTACGATGGCCTCCCCATCATCGACCATTCCCCCAAATTCAACAACGTCACCATCGCCGCCGGCCACAACATGCTCGGCCTCTCCATGGCCCCCGCCACCGCCCTCCTCACCACCCAACTCATCAACAACGAAACCCCCTTCCTCAACCCCACCCCCTACTCCCTCAAACGCTTTCGATAAAAACGAACATCAAACAACTACTAACACCAAATAAAATGACATCTATAACAGGTACCGCTCCACAACAGGTACCGCTCCACCTGCCACACCTCCCTTGGCAAGCACATTCCACGCCAATCACCGTCGGACCAACCGCCGTCGCGCACGACCGCCCCAAAAGGCCTAATACCCATCACGCCTCAACCCCACACCAATTCTTCATTGACACGCCAATCACCATTCGGTACACTCTAGTCGCTCCATATCAACCAGGTTCTCATATCCCATCAGTTCTCTCAATCTTAACCTGACGCTTGATCCGGAACAGCGAGGCAAATCATGCAAAACCCAGATAGCAATCATTGGCGAATTCCTTTCCCAACACTCATCGCAATCCTGATCCTCCTCGGTCACGGATCGACCCTGATCGGCGCGGCGTTCGTGAATCTCGGTTTTAATCAACCCAATTGGCCAAATTGGCCCTCAGAAGTACCGGCAGACGACGACACAGAAGCGTGGAAGGTGGAAAATGCACTCCCGGGCTGGGAAGTCTGGCTCGTACCCGATGATGGTTCACCACGAATCAGAAAGGAAGAGGTCGATAGGTTCCCCCATATTGGAATTGGCCCGCCTCTTCTTTTTTTCAATCCAGCAGGTGGCGCTGGTCGGGGACCCAATGTTGAGTTGCAGGCATTTAAATTGACCAGCCAGGATACCGGGCCAAATTACACCGTAACGCTTAGTCAAACAGCGATGATACCGCCTCGCACAGAATTCATTCATATCCGGGTAGATACGTTCTTTTTCGATGAGACCGTAAAGATTATTCAAATCGGAGATCAATTCATTGATCTGACCGGCCCGTTTCCTGACGAGCCCGGTGGCATGGACTATGAGCCAAATAACTACCTGGCCGATATCTCAGAATTTGCCGGAACCATGCAGACGCTCACTTTGGGACTCTTGCACAAGAATAGTGGCCGCCCCATCTACGCCGCCGGTGAGCGCATAGTCGTAGAAAGAATAGGATTTCAAGTTCGCCCCGTCCCTGAACCCGCATCTCTCATGATGCTTGGATCGGTAGCCTTACTGTGCATCCGCACCCGCAGCAACTCGCGCAAGTTCAAAACCCGACAAGCAAACGAATGCCCCGTATAGAAGAACATTGACATAGCCGCATTGCTGCGACTCAGGGAAACGGCCACTGCTCCGCATCATCATATTGCCGCGCTAGCCGCCGACGCCTACGCCGCGGCTTAATGTTATTGGTAAACGCCCATATCAACGCCACGAAAAAACAGGGCCAAACAAAAATCCCACACAACCCACATATCGCAATCGCCGACGCGTTGCGATGTCGCCGGGAATGGGCAATCGCCCCCGGTATCCAGCAAATCGCCAGACTGACAAACATAATGATGAGAAGAATAACGCTGATCCCGAGAACTTCCCCGGCGTCCGCCACGATATTAAGATAAGCCATATGGCCCCCTTTCAGTTAAGGTGGTCACATGCACTTTAGAACCTTGTCAACATTATTTAAATGATCACCCCCACAACCGACCCCATTCGTCTCAGAGTTGCCAGATTCCACACCGCAATTCGCACGAATCGAAACCAACCACAACACCACCCACCAAATACCTCAACTCATCAACAACAAAACCCCCTTCCCAAACCCCACCTCCTACTCCCTCAATCGCTTCCAACACTTCCTAATAATCCGCCACAGTCTGCCAAACGAACCTACCCCTTTTAAAAACCTTTGCCAACCTATAGAGAAATGGATTCCCGCGGGATCCCACGCAGCAACTCCGGCGGCGACGATCGCCTCCATGAATGAAAATGTGCCGCAGTGCTCATAGGAATTCCCAGCCTCGCCGACGAATTTAACAACGAGGACATGGTCATACTTGTGATTCGGCAACTCGCATTCGCCAAAGGAATAATCCGCTGACGAAAGGTCGCCCAAAGAAATCGGACTAACTGTTGGTTGCTGCGACATTACATCCCGCGCAAGTTTCGGGCCAACCACCTCGGTTGACCAGCAAACACATGCTATCCGAGAAACGTTAACTTCTGGGATGGGTTACGCACCGAACGTAGGATGCGAACGAACCCACGAGACAAACGCGCTGCATGTATCGACAAACTCCGTACCAGGCAAAAACACTTCAATGGGTTCGTCGCCTTCAACCTGCGCCAATACTCGGTGACCAGATTTATCTGGTTCAATCTGCCAGTGGAGTCTCTCCATGTAGGGAAGACGGCCTGAACAATCTACCTTTCCATTTGCAACGTATTGAATGATGTGTTCAAACTCAAAAACATACGTCGAGATTATCTCACCGGAATAATCCCCGTAATGGCCGCCGCCAATCCAAATTCTAATCTTGCCGAAGAAGTAAGATTTCGTCTCATCTGTAATTTCACATTCGATGCCAAAGGTGGTCCGGCTTCCGAACAACATGCTGGTATCGCTCTGCTTGACGTCCAATGTTCAAGTGCCCGCCAGACGCCCCAACGGTTCACATTTCAAGTATACCCGTTATCAAACAAGATTCAGCGGGTCGACTGCGACAATGGGTTACACCTCACACGCGTGGCCGTTACCAATGTTAAATTTGTATTCCCTGTCGTAGAAATCGACCACGCGAACGTAATCGTCACTTATGGTGATTCCATTCGTGAAGATGTCCGCGCCTGAAGAACTCCAGACTATCTCTCCATCTTGTGATAAACGTGCGATCTCAATCTCCCCATGTGAAATAATGCAATCGCGAGATTCGGAGAAATACACACCAAAGCACGTTGCAAGGTCCGTTTGGGTTGCCCATTCAAGTTCTAATGTCGGGATATGCAAGGAGACTACAAACGAACCGATGGCAACAACACACGATCCCTTACGGATGATTGCACTCTGATCGTGAACACCTGTTGGTCCACCTTCAGCTTGGAGTATACAGGATGCTATCAACTCTTCGTCCTCATACACTCGCAATGCGTGCCCTGATACTAATCCGGTTTCATCGCCATCCTCCCGAAGCATGTATTCGCGGTGGTAAGAATGGACGTTGTCTGCAGATCCTGATTCGTAAGTAGGATCGTCGCTGTAGACAACGCGATAATTATCAATCTTGAGTTCTAACATTTCTGCGAGGCTTAACCATGATTCAATTGGAACGTTCCAGTTAACTCTGAAACACCAATGCCAATTTGAAAAGGCGGACCTTCCTGCCCGGGGGGATTTTACCTTCTCCGCCTTCACAACGTCAACACTCCACTCTATCCCTTATGATCCAACTTCCTCACCCCGCTCTTACACCTCGCACACGACTCGATCCTCACCAGATTGACCACCACCGGCCTCACCATAATCGCCACAAAGTCTCCGGCCCCAGCCCAATCCAAACAAAAAAACTTGACACGCTTCAACCACTCTCCCATTCGCTTCTGTCACCCGCCAACTTTCTTATGCTCGCGCCGACCTGGTTCACAAGTCGATACTCCAACCGGAACCCCCTTCAACACCACTCTCGAATCAAGTTCACACAGCAACGAAATCGCCCACGTCTTCGACGGAATTCCCCAACCTCCAAAAAACGAACCCCCTGTGCGCACAACCACAACAATCCCCCCTCACACCCCAGAATCCAACATCACCAAAAATCCCCGAGCGCATAAACCATGCGCCAAAACACCAAA
>JANQQT010000195.1 GCA_028284925.1 Phycisphaeraceae bacterium
GGGATGTGAAGTGAGGTTTATGATTTGAGATTGGGACTTTGAAGAAGGAGAGGGGGTGGCGAGTTTGCGCGCGGGGTGTGTGGGGTCGTTACGGGGGGATTACAACGTCAAGGCGGTTTTGGGGGTAAACTTTTGCATCGTGATTGGCAGGCGTTTAGTTTGGAATCGAAGGAGCATTGTGATGTGTAAGATCGGGATTGTTGGTATTGGGGTTTTGTTGATGGGGAGTGTGGTGGTGGGTGAGGCGGAGATTAGGGTTTTGAAGGATGTCAAGACTGAGGAGGTGAAGGCTAAGGATGTGAAGAAGGCGGTGCGCGTGTGGAAGGAGGGGCCAGCGAACAGGGGACTGGTATTGGGGTTACAGGTTGTGGAGGGGAAGGATGGGGTGAAGGCTATCCGTGTGAGGTTGAGGAATACATCGAAGAAGGCGGTGAGGTTGATTGGGGTGTTCACTTATGCGGATGGGAAGAAGAAGCGTGGGTATGCGGATTGTTTGAAGGAGTTGGTATCTTTTTCGACGGTTCCGCGTGTTGAGGCGAGTCCGTTTTCGACGGGCGGGTTGTCGCGTAAGGCTCCGCAGCCGACACATGATCTTGGGGCGGGTGAGTCGATGGTGGTTGAGCGAGAGATGAAAGGCGATTATTTGTGGGGTGGTTCATTGACGCATGGATCTTATCATTTTGTGCGTAAGGGGATGTATTTTCTGCGTGCTCATGTGGTGGTGAAGACGAAGGAGCGTGCGGAGGTGAAGTTGTATTCGAATGAAGAGGCGTTGGTGGTGGGCGGTTTGAGAAAGGCTCCGGGCGCGTGTTCAGCGCGGGTGTTGAAGTATGATGAGAATGCGGGGTTGGTTTGGCTGGATGCGGGTAGTCTAGATGGCGTGAGGTTGGGTGATGTGTTTGAGGTTGGGCATGGCAAGACGCGTTTGTGGGAACTGAAGATTTCGAAGATTGGACGCGAGTATGCGTTTGCGAAGCCTGTGTTGAAGGCGGCGCCGCGGAAGGGGGCGGAGAATCCGGGGGGCGGGATGGTTGCGAAACTGGTGAAGACGTGGAAGAGGGGGCGTGCGCTGGATTGATGAAAGTTTTAGAGGGGTGAATTCAGGTCCGGGCATTTGCGGCTGAGAGGTTTGAGGCGGGTTGGTTGTTGTTGTTGTTGTTGTTGTTGTTGTTGTTGTTTGTGTAAGTATTTGTGTTTCATGGGGTTATGTTGTCTAATCCGGTTCGCGTGAGGGAGGTGTGACTTAATGTTTATCAGGTGTCCATTTGTATTGATGCGTACTATTTCGCCTTTGCTTGAGATTGAGTCTCAGTATTCTTGACTTTTGATGGGTTGTGGGTATTGTGGGTCTCCGACGTGGGAGCAGGGCAAAGATTGACCTGTGAGCGTCGAGATTGATTGAGCCAGGGAAATGAGTGACGGCATGTTTGATAAGCATGATGGCGGGAGCGACGAAGGGAAGTGTCGTTCGGGTTCAGACCGCGGGGCGTTTGATTCGCGAGACCTGTTTCGCGGTCGACAGGAAATAGAGATTATTCATGAGGGTGAAGTGTATCGGCTTCGCCTGACCCGAAATGGAAGACTTATTTTGAATAAGTGACTGATCGGACAGACAGGCATCGGCGCAACGCCTTACCCAGCCAGCATCAGGCCAGCCAGGGAATCATCGAGTTTTCGAACTCTGATTCCCTTTTTTATTGCGCTGGTGTGGCCTGTGATGAAAGGAGCTTGCCTATGTTCACGGCCCAACGAATTTGACGAGAGGATGGATCGCGTGTCAGCGTATCTGATGCGATCACTGTTCGTCAAGGGAAAAAAGTAGAGAAAGAGCGATTAACCAATACTTGAATTCAGAAAAATACAAGGGAATTGACAGATGAAATCAATCACCCAATTGATGGGGGTCTTATTGTTGTTGTTCGTGTTCACGGGCCAAGCGTGGGGCGCGTTGGACGTTGCACCCGTGGAAGATGTGATGACGTCCGGGTTTTTTCAAGGGGCGAATCGTGTGCGTGGATATTCCGGCGATGGCCGTGCTGTTCATCGTGTGAGTACGGATGCACCGTTTGGTACGGCCGGAGCGGAGACGATTTATATTACGTTTGACCCGAATTCGTTCGTGGGTATTTCTTCACCGGTTCCGCAGGCGTTGTTGAGCGTGACGAGCACAAGCGGCGGGTTTGGCGCCGACGCGTCGACGGGAACGCCGTTCCTGGTTTCGGCGCATGGTGTTACGGCCGATCCGGTGGCGGATATTACGGATGACACGAATCCGGGTGGTCCGATTGACTGGGTGACTTTCCTTAACAGCAACATTCAGCCGACTGCCCCTGAGTCGCTCACTTTGGTGGATGGCTTTGGCGTGTTCACGTTTGATGTGACGGGTGTTGTGAATGACTGGCTGAGTGGTGGGAATACCACGTTTGCGCTTGCATTGACAGGCTCTAACGACGTTTCGGGCGTTGAGTTCCTGCATGGATTTGTGAACAACTCGCAGACACCGGGTTCGACGTTTCTGACGATCGTGCCGGAGCCTGCGAGTCTGGGTCTGTTGAGTGTCGGCGGTCTGCTTTTTGCGGGTCGTCGCAGGAAGTTGAACTGATTGATTTGATGCGTAGCGAGGCCCGGCGACCCGGTCGGGCCTCGCCGCATGATAAGGGAAGTAAGTATGAGCTGCGAATTTCATAAGATGAGACATTCCACTACCGGTGTTGCGGTGATTGCCGTGTTGTACGCGGTTTTTTGGGGATGGATGGGTGTGAGTCGCGTTGATGCGTTGGAGGTGGTGTTCGACTATCGGTATGACACGAATGGCGTGTTTGATGATCCGGGGCGTCGGGCGTCACTTGAGTATGCGGCGTCCTTTTATAGTCGGTTCACGGACGACCTTCTTGCGATCGAGCCGAGTGGATCGAATCACTGGTCGGTGAGTTTTACGCGTCCGGATGGGGCGGGTACGGTGGTTGTTGACGATCTATCGGTGGCGCGTGGGAGCGTGACGGTGTTTGTGGGTGGTTGGTCTTTTCACCCATCGGTATTGGGATGGGCGGGTAGTGGGAACATTGAATCGATTGACGGTGATGCGGCTTGGGAAGATCTTGTGTTGGGTCGCGGTCAGGCGGGCGCATTGGATGTTGTGCCGACGGATTTTGGACCGTGGGGAGGGGCGATCACCATTAACTCGAACGTGAACTGGCATTTTGATCCGCATATGTTGCCGGAGCCTGGTGAGCAGGACTTTGTGACGACTGCGATGCATGAGCTGGGCCATGTTCTGGGGTTTGGTGACGCGGGGTCGTGGTTTTCCCAAGTCAGCGGTTCGGAGGAGTCCGGGTTTTTGTTTGAGGGTGTTTATTCGATGGCGTTGGCGGGTGGGGCCGTTGCGCTGGATCGTTACGGGGCGCATTGGGCAGGGGGGACGATGAGCAGCGTGGATGGTGTCTTGCAGGAGACTGCGATGGATCCATCGACACCTCGTGGTGAGCGTCAGTCGATGACGGCGTTGGATTATGCGGGTTTTGCGGATATCGGGTGGGTGGTTCCTGAGCCGGGGACGATTTCGATGGTGGGGTTGATGTTATTGATATTCAAGGGGCGAAGGGGAGTGGGTTGTAGGGTAAACAACCACCCGTTCGGGACTCAGTTCAAGGATGATCAGCGAGAAAGGAGAAATGCCATGTGAGATTTCGGGTTACGTGGCGGGTGAGTGTTTTGGTATCGAATTTATAACAGAGTTATTCATCCCAATAAGGAATGCAAAGATGTTCAACAAGATGATTAAACGTGCGGCGGCGGTGTTGACGGTTCTGGTGATGTCGAGCCAATGTCTGGCGACGGCGTCGAGTTTTGTGGATCCCGGTGGTTGGAGCGTTGGTGATTTGAACACGACGTACCAGGAATGGGATCTGTTCGTTTCACCGACTGGGAATCTGCCTGATGTTGGTCATACGGTAAGCCCTGCGATTTCGAGTGACCCGACGATTGATGCGTTGGCGCCGGGTTTCAATTCGGGGAGTGGCAACTTTTATTCGTTTGCCGGAGATTACGGGTTCATGACTGAGATTTATAACCACGGGGGGCGTTCGGGTGTGGGTGGATTGCCGTTCGGTTCGGGTACGCATGTGATTGTTCAGACGTCGGCGACGTTGAACGGAAATACGGGTGTTTATGCGAATACGCTTGAGCTGGTTGACGCTGTGGGTGATCCGATCGTGGGTGGTGCGAATGCTAATGCGTTGCGGCATGACGTGATATTTGAGGGGATTGTGAGTTCGACGTTTGGTGATGTTTATCAGCGCGAAGAGATCTGGGAGTTTTATCTTCCCGGATTCGTGGATGATTTTCGTGTTCAGGCGGATGTGATTGTTCACTCGAGTTTCGACCAACTGCGTGTGGATACGGCGATTAGTGGAGAGGCGTATCCGACGACCAGTGTGGTGATTCCTGAGCCTTCGTCCATCCTGGCCCCAGGGAGTTTGGGTGTATTGTCGGCGTTTCGGCGCAAGAATTAATTTTTGGTGACGAAACGGGGTACCGGGTCTTTGAAAGCGAGATGTGGTCGACGACCGGTTGCAGCGCCGGTCGTCGACTTTTTTAATTCCCCGTTGGTCCAACTGAAGATGGTTTCATTTCCGTGGTGGACGGCGTGGTTTGTTGGGGTATTTTCGGAAGTCGTTGAGGGTTCCGACGAGGTTTTGTTTTGAGGTGATGCCGTGGAAGACGAGGGGCATGAAGGGGTCTGGTTTTTCGCGGAGGGTCCATGCCATGGCGCGGAAGAGGATGATGCGGAGTTCGGGGTCGTAGTATGAGAAGGTGTTGTGGCCGGTGGTTGTGCCGAAGACACGGCCCTTGCCCATTTCGAGTGTCCAGAACATGGGTGAGTGTTTTTTGGAGAGTTTGGATGGGTGGATCGGGCCTCGGCTGTTTCTGGGTGGGCCGGTGCGGACGGAGCCGAGGATTGAGACGCCGGTTTTTTTGATGTTGAGGTTCCAGTAGAACTCGTCGACGATTTTGAGTTTGTCTGGGAAGCCTTTGAAGATAGGGTGTTGGTTTTTGATGGTGATGTCGTCGAAGATGGCTCCCCATTTGGAGCGGCCCTCATCCCACGCCATGCCGAGGCATTCGGCGAGTTTTTTGCCTTTGGAGGCTGGTCGTATGATGGCGGATTCGTGTAGGGCGACGACACCGCCGCCGCGGTTGATGTAGGCTTTGAAGTTGGTGAACTGTTGGTCGGTGAGTTGGGGTAGGTGGAGGAAGAAGACGATGAGGTCGGCTTTGCGGAACTGGTTTTTGGTGGGGAAGAGGTAGGCGGTTGAGACTTTGGTTTGGGGGATTTTTTTGAGGAGTGAGGTGAAGAGGTCGCGGACGCGGACGTAGTCGTGGGCGCCTGGGGCGTGGTTTTTGTCGTAGCCCCATACCCAGAGGATGTCGAGGGGTTTGGAGGGGGATTTGGTGGTGATGGGGCCGATGATTTGATCGAGGGTTGCTTTGGGGATGGGGGGTTTTGGTTTTTGCCAGCGGTGTTGGGCGAGGGTTGGGGAGGAGAGGGTGAGGAGCATGATGATGAGGATCGTGGGGAATCGGATGGGCATGGTGAGGCTCCGGTGGGGATGTGGGGATAGTTTAATCGTTTTTGGCTTGAGGTGAGCGTGTAAAGAAATTGGTAAAAAGGCGTGTTTTTTGGGTGGGGAAATGGTAGACTACGCGGTGTTGGGAAAGAGTTATGTCAGTCAGTTTGACTGAAAGATGGGATACTGCGTAAAGGGAAATTGCTGATCACACAGGAGCTATAGAAGATGATCATCCGAAAAATGAAGCGTTTGCGTGGGTTGTTGTGCGGGGCGATGTTCGCTGCGGGTTTGGCTGTGGGGTCGTCAAGCGCGGAGGCGGATTTGCTGGCGTTGTATCAGTTTGAGGGATCGACGACGGCGGATGCACCTGTGAAGCAGGGTGCGTTTAGCGGGCAGGTGTTTAACGGCATTGCAACGGGAGGGGGTGTGACGCTATCGGGTGATGTGCCGGGCGTGAATGGGGGCGGGCAGTCGTTGATGCTGGGCGGTGATGGTAACTTTATTGACCTGCCGATCAATGCGGTGAATCCGTTTGACGGGTCGCAGGACTTTACGGTGACGACGTGGTTCAAGACGACGGGGAATGGTGACAAGTCGATTATTCTGTCATCGGCGCGCGGCAATGTGGGGGGGGATCATGCGATGGCGTTTCATACCGGGCCGGCGTGTTGCGGGCAGGCGTGGTCGAGCGGCGCTTTGATCGTTGATAACTTTTTTGTGAGTCAGGTGGGTGTGGGGAATGACCAAGGTGTGAATGTTGAGGATGGTAACTGGCAGTTCGGCGCGATGACGTATGCGGCAGCGACGAATACCTATTCGATACACGTTTCGGATGGTGTTGGTGGATATACGAGCGCTTCGAGGAATTTTAATCCTGCGATTCCGAATATTGCGGCGGATACGGTTCGCGTGGGTGATAGTCGGAATGGGAACTTTCCGGCGCCTGGTTTTTTCCAAGGGAATCTGGATGACCTTGCGATCTTTGACCATGTGTTGTCGGGAGGTGAGCTGGAGTCTGTGAGGACGGGTGATTTCAGCGCGTATACGAGTGCGGATGTGCATGTGGGCGGGCAGGGGAACCTGGGGATGCTGGGTGTGGGTGGGACGATAGAGGGTGACCAGGTGCTGGTTCCCGTCTTTGATGTACAGGCGGTGCGGTTGGTGAAGAACGGCGGTTTTATGAGTTTGCGTGAGGTGGAGGTGATTGATGAGGGTGGGGTGAATGTTGGCGCGGCTTCGAATGGCGGGGTGCCGACGGCGTCGAGTATCTGGCCGACGGGTATTCATCCGATTGCGGCGTTGAATGACGGTGTGAAGAACGTGCCGGGTGGTGGTGGGATTGCGCATACGGGTAATCCGCCGTTGGCGCAGGAGTGGATGCAGATTACGCTGGACGGACCGGCGAATGTGACGGATGTGCATATCTTCAATCGAGGAGATTGCTGCACGGGTCAGGGTCAGAACCTGACGCTTGAGTTGTATGCGGATCCGGGGGCGACGGTGTTGTTGAAGTCGATTCCGGGTGTGGGGGTTTCGGCGTTGAATAGTGACCAGAATTTCCAGGTGGGCGATTTGTTCGGCGGGATAACGGTGGGGAGTTTGAATGGTGCGTTGAATTACCATGTTGAAGTGGATGGGACGAGTGGGGGGAGTGATTTTATCAAGGTGAATCAGATTGACGGGACGGCGGGAACGAAGTTGGTGGTTGCAGGCGATTTGATTGTTGAATTGCTTGGTGATACGCCTACCGTCGGTCAGATGTTTACGATTCTTCAGGCGGATGAGATTATGGGTGAATTTGACTCGATCACGTTGCCGAATGGTGTTTGGGATACGAGTCAGCTTTATTCGAGTGGTAAGATCACGTATGGGATTCCTTCGCCGACAGCGGGTGTGATGGGGTTAATGATGATTGGCGGGATCGGGTTGGGTCGTAGGCGTCGGACGGCGTAAGATTGAATTATTTGAGCGAAGATCGTCGCGAAGATAATGTGTTTGCGGCGGTATGAGAGATAAGAAGTCCAATATCAGGGAATGCGCAATTCACCCATCGAAGAGGGTGTGTTGCGTATTTTCTGTTGAACACAGAAGAAGTCAGGAGCAGGACATGGTGAGTGCGCTTTGGAGTCGTCGAGGCAGGAAGACGCGGAGGAGTGAGTTGAAGTTGGAGGCGGGGCCTGTTTTTGAGGAGTTGGGGTCGCGTTTGTTGCTTAGTGCGAATGTGATTATTTCGGAGTTTATGGCTTCGAATGATACGACGTTGCTGGATGAGGATGGGGACAGTTCAGACTGGATTGAGTTGTTTAACGGTGGGGATACGGCGGCGGATCTGGGGGGGTGGCATTTGACGGATGATGCGGCGGAGCCTGACAAGTGGACGTTGCCCGCGGGTGTGTCGCTTGCGCCGGGTGAGTTTCTGGTGGTGTTTGCCTCGAACAAGGATCGGACGGTTGCGGGGAGTGAGTTGCATACGAATTTCAGGCTGGACGCGGATGGTGAGTATCTGGCGTTGATCGATGACGGGGATCATGTGTTGACGGAGTTTGCGCCGGAGTATCCGGAGCAGTTTACGGATTTTTCATATGGGTTTCCGGTGAGTCAGAATGAGACGGTATTTGTGGAGGTGGGGGATGTTGCTCGGTATTTTGTTCCGACGACGGGTGTGTTGGGGGATACGTGGACGGGCGGGGCGGAGCCGTTTGATGATTCGACTTGGGGCGTGGGTGTGACGGGTGTGGGGTATGAGGACATTCCGTTGCAGGCGTTTAACGTGGGAGGGACGGGGCTGGTGGGTCAGACGACGTTGAGCGTGGAGGTTGATGGTGTAGAGATTTCTCCTGCGCCTGATGTTCAGGTGGTGAGGATTGCTCAGAATAATCCATCGAGTGCATTCTTGTCTATTCGTGAGATGGAGGTTTTTGATACGGGTGGTGTGAATGTGGGGCTGGTGAGTCATGGCGGGGTTGCGAGCGCATCGAGTATCTGGCCGACTGGGATTCATCCGATTGCGGCGTTGAATGACGGTGTGACGAATGTGGGCGGCGGGGCGGGTATAGCGCATACGGGTAATCCGCCGCTGCCTGAGGAGTGGATGCAGATCACGTTGTCTCAGCCGGCGGATTTGACGCAGGTGACGATTTATAACCGTGGGGATTGCTGTGGTAATCAGGCGCATGATATCTTTCTGGAGTTGTATTCGGATGTGGCGGCGACGCAGTTGATTGAGTCGTTTCATGTGACGAATCTCGGGCCGGATACGTTTGATATTGAGACGGTGGATGTGGGTGTTGCCGCAGGCGGTACGGCGACGGGTACGCTGGCGAGTGATCGGCGGTATCTGTTTGAGATTGATGCGGCGGGGGGTACGGCGGACAATATTACGGTTCCGAAGGGGCTGGCGGATGTGAGTGTGTTGGAGGTTGGGGGTGAGCTGGAGATTCAGTTGTTTAACGGGACGCCGATTTCGGGTCAAGCGTTTGAGTTGTTTACGGCGGATGTGATTAACGGGAATTTCTCGAGTGTGAAGTTGCCTGATCTGTCGGCGTTCGGGTTGGTGGTGGATGACAGTACGTTGTTGACGGATGGGATGATTCGATTTGAGGCGGCGGGCGGCGGGGGTACGGTTGAAGGTGAAGGTGGGGGAGGTGCGGGCGCATTGACGGATGTGATCGGGTTCTGGGATTTTGAAGGTGATTTTGAGGACGGTGGGGACGGTGCGTATCACGGGTCGCCATCGGGTGATGTGACTTTTGCGGCGGACGTGCCGGCGGGGATCGGGAGCAATTTGTCGGCCTCGTTTGACGGGATTGATGACTTTATTGACCTGCCGATCAATGCGGTGAATCCGTTTGACGGGACGCAGGATTTCACAGTGGCGGCTTGGTTTAAGACGACGGGGAATGGTGATAAGTCGATTATTTTGTCCTCGGCGCGGGGGAATGTGAGTAGTGACCATTCGATGGCGTTTCATACGGGGCCGGCATGTTGCGGGCAGGTGTGGTCGAGCGGGGCGTTGATCGTCGATAACTTTTTTGTGAGTCAGGTGGGTGTGGGGAATGACCAGAGTGTGAACGTCGAGGATGGAAGCTGGCAATTCGGGGCGATGACGTATGTCGCGTCGAGCAGTACTTATACGATCCTGGTGGGGAACCCGGGTGGCGGGTTCACGACGGCATCAAGGAATTTTAATCCGGCGATACCGAATGTTGCGGCGGATACGGTGCGTATTGGTGGGTCGTTGAACGGGACGTTCCCGGCTCCGGGTGATTTTAACGGACAGATTGATAATCTGGGGATCTTCAGGCGCGCGTTGAGTGAGTCAGAGTTGGAGTTGGTGCGGGATGGTGACCTGGCTTCGTTTGGGTTGGGGGCTCCTTCGTTCAGGCAGTTGATTGCGACGGATATTCAGACGGAGATGCAGGGGGTGAGTTCATCGGCGTACCTGCGAATTCCGTTTGATGTGACGGGGGCGGCGGATGTGATTGGTTTGACACTAGATATGCAGTATGACGATGGATTTGTGGCGTATTTAAACGGGGTTGAGATTGCGCGGCGGGATGCAGGGGCGGGGGCTGTGGGTTTTGATTCACTGGCGACGACGGATCGTGAGGTATCGGCGGTTAAGGAGTTTGTGACGATTGATGTATCGGGGAGTGCGGGGGCGTTGGTGGAGGGAGAGAATATCCTGGCGATTCACGGATTGAACGTGGCGGTGGATGATCTGGATTTCCTGGTGTCGCCGCGGTTGAGTGGTGTGGGTGCGATCAATGTGGATTCTGAGGCGCAGCGTTATTTTGCGGTACCGACGCCAGGTGAGGTGAATGATGACGGGGCAGCGCAGCCGGCGGAGAAGGTTGCGTTTTCGGTGGAGGGCGGGACGTTTACCGGTTCGTTCCAGGTGGAGTTGTCGACGGGGACGCCTAATGGTGTGATTCACTATACGACGGATAATTCGGCGCCGACGGCGGCATCGCCGGTCTATACGGGCGCATTGACGATCAGTACGTCGACGCAGTTGCGAGCGATTGCGTTGGCGGATGGATTTGCGCCGAGTCGTGTTGCGGGTGAGGCTTATGTGAAGCTGGCGGCGAATAACACCGGGTTTTCATCGAATTTGCCGGTGATGGTCATCGATAACTTTGGTGGGGCGGGGGCGATTCGTAGTACGATGCGTGATTTTCATATGACGCTGTTTGAGCCGGATGAGATTACCGGGCGGACGACGATTACGGATGAGCCGACGCGGAGTAAGCGGATTGGCTTGAGGATTCGAGGTGCAAGTTCGGCGGGATTCCCGAAGAAGCAGTGGCGCATTGAGACGCGAAACCAGGATGATTCGGATGATAACCTGAGGTTGTTGGGATTGCCGAGTGAATCGGATTGGGTGTTGAGCGCTCCCTATTCGGATAAGTCATTGATTCGTAATCCGTTTGCTTTTGGGCTGGGTCAGGATCTTGGATTGCTTGCGCCTAATTCGCGATTCGTGGAGGTGTTTTATAACGAAAATGGCGGGGATGTGACGTCGGCGGATTATGTGGGGGTTTATATTCTGACGGAGGATATCAAGGTTGGGGATAATCGTGTAGATATTACGGAGCTGGATGCGAGTGATGTCAGTGAGCCTGAGATTACGGGCGGGTATTTGATTCGTTTTGAGAATGGGGCAGTTTCGCAGCGGTTGCCGGGTTGGAATACGCTGGAGCTTGCGGACCCGGAGGACTATACGAGTGCGCAGGCGCAGTGGATTGCGAACCATGTACGTGAGTTTGATAACGTGTTGGACGGGCCTAACTGGCTTGATCCGGTGACGGGGTATCGCCGGTTTATTGATGTGGATTCGTTTGTGAACCTGATGGTGTTGAATGAGCTGGTGCGTGATCAGGATGCTTATACGCGAAGTAATTATTTGCATAAGGATCGCAATGATGTGATGGTGCAGGGGCCGTTGTGGGATTACAACCTGACGACGGGTGTGGGTTGTTGTCACAGTAATACATCGATTCAGGGATGGCAGTACGAGGCGCATCCGTTCACGATTGGAGAGCATGGCTGGTTCCCGCGGCTGGTGCAGGATCCGCAGTTCTTGTTGCAGTTGAGGGACCGGTGGTCGGAGTTGCGTGAGGATGGGGGGTATCTGGATAAGGACGAGTTGTTTAATCGCATTGATGTGATGACGGAGCCTTTGGGTGAGGCGGCGGTTCGTAATTTCCAGAGGTGGAATATCCTGGGTAATGGGAGTCCGGGGTTCCCCTCGCCGGTGTCGAATACGTGGGAGGAGCAGCTTGATTTGATGAAGAACTGGTTGGATCAGCGCATTGACTGGATTGACAGTCAATTGCTTGTACCGCCGGGGCCGGTGATTGAGCCGGAGGCCGGGCCGATCGATTCGAGTACGGAGATTACGTTGACGGGCATTACCGGGCAGGTGTTTATTGAGACGGTGTTGGTTACGGAGGACAGTCCGGTGTCGGCGTTGGTGCCGGTGGATAATTCATTGGAGACGGGGGTCGGGCCGCACTGGAATGACCTAGGGTTTGTTCCGACGGGGTGGACGAGCGGCGTGAGTGGTGTGGGTTATGAGGATTCGGTGGCGGATTACCAGAACCTTGTCAAGACTAATGTATTGACGGCGTGGAATGCAGCGGAGACGTCTTTGTATACGCGTTTTGAGTTTACGTTGCCGGGTGATTTTGATGCGGCGGACTTTGATCAGTTGATGCTGCGGATGAAGTATGACGATGGATTTATCGCGTATTTGAATGGGGTAAGAGTTGATTCTGCTTTGGCGCCGGCGACGTCGACCTTTAACACGCTTTCGACGGGGAATCATCCGGATTCGGCGGCGGTTGCTTTTGAGCCGTTTAATATTACCGAGCATTTGGGGTTATTGCAGCCGGGTGCGAATGTGTTGGCGATCCAGGGGTTGAATCAGTCGCGCACAAGTAGTGATATGTTAATTTTGCCGGAGCTGGTGCTGGGTGAGTTGTCAACGGCGACAACGGCTCCGGTGTATTACACGCTTGACGGCAGTGACCCCCGGAATTTGGATGGGACGCCGGGCGGGATTTTGTTCGAGAATCCGTTTACGGTGAGTGAATCTACGCTTGTGAGTGGGCGGACGTTTGTATCGGGGCAGTGGAGTCCGTTGAGGCAGGCGGGATTTGTGCTTCCGAGTGAATTGCGGATTACGGAGCTGATGTATAACCCAACGGAGGCGACGGCGGCGGAGTTGCTGGCGGATCCGACGTTGGGTAATGATGATTTTGAGTATATCGAGATTCATAACCCAAGTACGACGTCGACGTTGGGGCTGGGTGGGTATACGTTTGATGACGGGATTTCGTATACTTTCCCGGCGGGGATTCAGATGGCACCCGGTGAGCGGGTGATTCTGGCGAAGAATCCGACGGCGTATGCGCTGAGGCATGGGGGCGGTGGGGCGGCGGTGTATGGTCCTTATGACGGGCAATTGGCGAATGACGGGGAGATTGTGCGGTTGCTGGATGCGGGTGGGGGTGTGATTCATGATTTTGAGTATGACGATGGTCGTAAGTGGCCAATTGAGGCGGATGGTCATGGGGCATCGCTGGAGATCATTGATACGGAGGGTGACTATTCGGATGCGGATAACTGGCGAGCGAGTTATGAGGTTGGGGGTACGCCCGGGGGCGTGGGTGTGGGGGCTGAGGTGGATGTGTTTCTTGTGCCGCGTGAGGTGGGGAGTGTGGGGCATGTTTCGTCGACATTGCCTGTGATTGATTTGACGGAGATTGAGGGTGGTGAGACGGATGATTATTGGGTGCGGGAAGGGTTTGGGAATGAGTATCTGGTGGAGGTTTGGGTGAAGAGTCGTGATCTGGAGGGTGATGGGGAGGCGATTTTGTCGGGGAGTCTGACGCTGGAGTTTGATCCGGTGGTGGCGCAGGCGATCGGGTTTGAGTTTGGTTCAGCATTTACGGAGAGTCAGGTTCATGCGATCGATTTGATTGATGGGACGGTGGAGATGAGTGCGGGGACGCTGGCGACGGATCTGGGGGATGATGAGTATGTGATGCTGGGCAGGGTTTTGTTTGCGAGTGAATCGGCGATTGACCCGGTGGGGCAGTTGTTTGGGGCGAAGGATACGGGGCTTGATCGCGAAGCGGTTCCTTATGCGTTTGAGGTGGTGGGGCTGGGTGGTGTGCCGACGAATTTTGAGGTGAAGACGATTGATGTGCTTTCTCGCGCGGTAATTTTTGATTTTGACAATGACGGCGCCGTGAATTTTGGGGATGTTGGTTTTTTCCTGCCGGCGTTGGGTGAGGTTGTGGGTGGGAGTGAGCCGCCTTATGCGGTGTGGGCTGATTTTAATAATGATGGGAGTGTGAATGAGGATGACCTTGATCTGTTGACGGATGCGTTTGGTAAGGGGTTTGATGAGATTGTTGTGCCGGAAGGGGCGCGGACGGAGGGGGTTGTCGAGGGTGGTGGCGGGCCGGGTGTGGTTGATTTGTTGGATGTTGTGGGTGGGGTGGAGGTTTAGGAGGGACGGGGATTTTTGGTTTAATGGAGCGACTTATGCGATTTGCGACGTTCGTTTATTGGTCCCGGCGACGTTGGATCGTGGTGAAGCCCAGGCGTTGGTTGCGCATCGTTTCGGCATTGGCGAACGGATTGTGCGGCGATTCAAAAAACGTCAGTCAACACACGATGAAGTAACCGCGGAGAAGGCCGGATCTAAGAAGCTGACCAAGCTCATCCGGGAGGGCGACGCGTTGCTGTTGGAGCGGGTGTGCGCCGAGGGCGTTTGCATCCGACACCGTTGCATGTTGGGGATGCGCTGGATTTCCGGCGGGTTGAGGCAGTTAACGCACCACATTTTCTGCGGATGCGTGCGGAGATGAAAGTACCGGGTCGGGCGCGGCTTCAGTTTGAGGTAGAGGCTGATGAGGGAGGAGACGGATTGGTGATTACGCAGACGGCGATCCTTGATCCGGCTGGATTGGCGGGGCCGTTTTACTGGTATGCGCTTTGGCCGCTTCATCAGATTGTGTTCAGGGGGATGCTGAAGGGGATTGCTTCGGTGGCAGAAAAGGAGGCGTGAGTCGGTCGATTGGTGTTGCTCGGCACTCGTCGGTCATTGAATGGGACGTAGTGGTGTATTCTGTTGCGAGAGAATTGGTGGAAAAGTTTGGCGTGTTTGGCGGAGGGCTTAGTATAATGGCTCGACTGTTTTGTTCCTGCCCAGATATGGAGGCGTGATATGCGCGTGAAGTATGAAACTGGTTTTACTATGGTTTTAGCTCTGGCGCTGATGTTGGGGTTGCCGGCAGGTTTGGTGTCGGCGGCGGAGAAGGGGTTGCCGCGTCCTGATGGGAGGCCTGCGGATATGAGCAAGCCGGTTCAGGTTTATATCCTGTTGGGGCAGTCGAATATGTTGGGATTTGGGAAGATAAATCCCCGAAGAGGTAAGGCGGAGGGATCGCTGGTTCATGCGGTTAAGGAGAAGAAGAAGTATTCTTACCTGATGGATGATGCAGGGGCATGGACGGTGCGCAAGGATGTGCGGAATGTGCGTGTGCAGGGGAGCGGTACCGGGGGGATGCGTGTGTTTAACAACGAGTGGATGACAATCAAGGGTAGGGCAGTGGGACCGGAGATTGGTATCGGTCATTATTTGGGTGAGGCGACGGATGCGCCGGTGTTGATTTTGAAGAGTTGTATTGGTAATCGGAGTCTTGGGTGGGATTTGTTGCCTCCCGGGAGTAAGCCTTATGAATTTGAGGATAAGGGTAAGGTGTGGCATTATGCGGGATACAAGGAGAGTCCGTTGCGTTGGGAGAAGGGAACGGAGCCGAAGCCGATTAAGTGGTATGCGGGGATGCAGTACGATGGAGATATTGCCCGTGCGCGGAAGGTGTTGAGTGAGCTGGATAAGTATTATCCCGGAGCGAAGAAGTATGAGATTGCGGGCTTCTTCTTTTGGCAAGGTGATAAGGATCGGTATAACGCGGGGCATGCGAGCCATTATGAGAAGAATCTTGTGCATCTGATCAAGCAGTTGAGGAAGGACTTTAATGCTCCGAAGGCTAATTTTGTTTGTGCGACGCTCGGTCAGACGGCGAAGGGCGCCAAGGGGAATGAAGGTTTGATTTTGAATGCGCAGCTTGCGGTGGATGGAAGGTCGGGGAAATATAAGGAATTTAAGGGGAATGTAGCGACGGTTTACAGTAAGCCGTTGAGTATGGGTGGGGCGTCGAACGGCCATTATGGTGGTCATGCTGAGACGTATATGAATATTGGTGAGGCGATGGGTAAGGCGATGGTGGGATTGTTAAAGAAGGTTAGTGAGTGAGAGGGAATTGAGGGCTGGATGATTTGAGCGCATTATTGAGGTTTGTACACCTCAGGTTGGGAATTGGTGTTATCCATTTGCTGACTGTTGTAATATAGTGCTGTGTGGAAGATTGTTGACAGCTCATTGGGAGCAGTGATATTTGCCGAGGTCTTATCATGTCCGTCAGATATAAGCGTGAAATGGAATTAGATAGGAATGGGGTGAGGGGCGTTCCGGAATTTGAGCGGCTTGAGTCGCGGTTGTTGTTGTCGGGGAGTACGGATGCTTATTCCGCGGAGATCCTAGCGGATGATCCGGTGGTTTATTATCGGCTTGATAGTGTGGGACCCAGGGTGGCGATTGATATGTCGGGAAATGGAATTGATGGAGAATATTCCGATTGGGTAAGGAGTTTCCAGGGTCTGACAGCAGTGCCGGGCAATGAAGCAGCTTCGTTCGACAGGACGGAGGCTTATATTCAAGTTCCGCATGATCCGCTGTTGGGTATTCAGGAGCAATTGACTGTTGAATTTTGGGTGAATTTGGATGCGGCGGGATCGGAGACTGCGATTCGGAAGAATGAAAATGATTTTCTATTGGATTTCGGAACGGAAAATCATTCAGATCCGGGGCATCACGCTCAGTGGTTTATTCGGAATGCGAGTGGGCAGACGAATATGGTTTACGCGCGGGAAGCTCTTTTGCCGGGGAACTGGTATCATTTGGTGGGAACGTATGATCATGTTCTAGGCATGCAGTTGTTTATCAATGGTGAGCGAATTGGGGGAGATGATCTTTGGGGTAATCCAACGGGGATGTCGGGGTTGATTCGAAATAGTGAGGATTTTCTTAGGATTGGTAGTTGGTCATCTGAGGCGTTTCTTGGCAAGTTGGATGAGGTTGCGATCTACGATCATGTTTTGGATCACCAGCGAATCCAAAGTCATTATTTGGCGGGTAACGTAGGTTTGATGGATCCGTTTGAGCCAAATAACAATATAGAAGAGGCAACGCCGGTGGGGGCTCGCGGGGATTTCGGGTTTACGAATAACCAAGTATTGACAATGTTTGATACCGACGTGTTTCATGTGGACACGACGAATGCGACGCATTTGAAGGCGGAGATTGTTTATCAGGCGGAAGCTCGGAATGCACCGTTTTTTTCCATCACTGATTCTGATGGGGAGCGTATCGTGTCGGGTGCCAGGTTTGCCGGGAGTGTAACCCTAGAAACAGTATTGCCGGGCCAGGGGGATTATTATCTGCAGGTAGAGGGGGTGACGGTTGGTAAATCGTATGCGATCAGGTGGATTGCGTATGACATTAATGCGCCTGGTGAAGTGCTTGTGGAAGCGGAAGAGCCATTGCGTGTGTCAGAAGACGGTACAAGTGACACGTTTACGGTTTCGTTAAGTAGGCAACCGTCAAGTGAAGTTATGATGCTGGTTGGGAGGGATGTTACTGAATTTGATGTATCGACGACGCAGTTGGTGTTTACGCCGGACAATTGGGATGTGCCGCAGACAGTTCGTGTGACGGGGCTTGACGATCAGGTGGTGGATGGTGATGTTGAGGCTGTGGTGTTGCTGTTTCGTGTGAGTTCGGACGATCCGGGTTTTGATCGATTGGCGGTGGCGAGTCCAGCGATCATCATAGAAGACAATGATTCTATTGATGCAGATGTGGTGGTGAAGCCGGACTTGTTTACGAGCGAATTGCAGGATGTAACGCATTCTTCCATTCGGAATGAGCGATTGACGTTGATTGATACGTTTGCGTCTGCGCGTGTCTTGATTCCTCAGGATGAAACGCTTGGGTTGTCATGGACCGGTGATCCGGCCAACGAGCCGTTTGATGATCTGGATTGGATTGAGGGGACATCGGCGGTGGGGTATGACACGTCGGATCGATACAGGTCGTTTATCGGCACGAACGTAACGACGCAGATGTTTGAGCGTCGACCGGGGGTTTATGTCCGTATTCCCTTTGAGGTGGATGATCCGGATGTTCTTTCGAGCCTGTTATTGCAGATGCGTGTTGATGATGGATTTGTTGCGTATTTGAATGGCGTACGGATTGCAGATTTCAATGTGCCATTGAGTGTGACGTCAGAGTCTCTGGCGTTGGCGTCGTCGGATGAATGGGAAGCTGTTCGCTGGAGGGATTTTGATGTTTCAGAGCATTTGGATTTGATCGGTCCGGGTGAGAATATTCTGGCCATTCATGGTATGAACGCAAATGTAGGGAGTAGTGACTTTATGGTGTTTGGGCGAATGCTGGCTGGTCATCGCAGTACACCTCATACGGTGGAGATTCGTTTGGCATCTCAACCCCTCTCGGATGTGACTATTCCGTTTTCGATTTCTGATTCAAGTGAGGGACGGCATACCTTGGGGGAGAACTTTATTGTGATTACGCCGGAGAATTGGGAGTCGCCTCCGTTGATTACGGTTGCAGGGGTTCAGGACCATTTGAGTGATGGGGATCAGGTGTTTTCATTGCAGTTTGGGCCTGCAGAGAGTGATGATCTTTCTTATGACGGGCTGATGATCGAAGATGTTGTGTTTACCAATCTTGACGCTCCTCCCGGAGCATCGATAGCGGGTGTAAAGTTTGAGGATTTGAACGGTGATGGTGTTGCTGATCCGAATGAGCCGAGGCTGGCGAATCGGCGTATCTATGTTGATCAGAATCGAAATGGTCGGTTTGATCCGGGAGAGCCGGTGGAGATGACGGATGAAGATGGTGAATATCGATTTAGGGGTCTGGCTCCGGGTCGGTATATTGTTGCAGATGATGTGGAAACCGGGTTTCGTGCTACGGTTCCATTGAGTCGGACATCGGATACGGATTTCGTGACGATTCCTGAAGGGACGCAGACTACATTCGACGCCTATTTCGATGACGGGATAGCCCATTTGGCGGATGTTACCGGTGGGAAGGGATACTACCATCTGAACGAGTTTATTGCGGGAGAGGAGGTTACAGGATTTGAGGCGGATTTTGATTTGTTGATTGGTGGTGGTGGGGGAGAGGGAGCAGATGGGGTGGGTTTTCATTTTGGTCCCAATGCGGGGGCACATGCTATTCCTGAAGTTCCTTTGGCAGTGGGGTTGTCGTTAACGTTGGACACGTTTGGTAATACGGGATCTGACGTGCGAGGATTTGACCTTTTTTACAATAAGGTGAGGATTGATTCGTTTGGTCTTTCCCGTGTACGCATGAGGAATAATGATTTTGACAATATTCACATCAACTATGATCCAGAGCGTGGATTGTCATTGGATTATGTTGGATTTTCGATTTTTCGTGATGTGAAGATACCGGGTTTTAATCCACGGCCTGACTGGACGTTTGCGGTGGGGGCTAGATCGGGAGGGTTCAAGGATAATCATTGGCTTGATCATTTCAGGATTACGGCAGATCTTGAGAGTCCAGGGGCTGGGACGAATCACTTTGTGGACATTCAGGAACCTGGCGAGTTTATAGGCGATGTGAATTTTGGGTCGGTGTATTTTGATGATGCGTATGAGCCGAATGATACGGTGAATACGGCTCATGACATTACCGCGGCGAATGGACGTTTGTTGTCGCTGGTTGATGGTCCGGCTGTTCAGGCGGATGACGATTATTATCTCATCGAGGTGGCGGAAGGGCAGGCAGTGCTAGCCATTGCGGCGCTGTTTGATCATGCGGAGGTGGATATTGACCTTGAGGTTTTGGACGAGAATCTTGAGGTTATTGGTGTTTCGGCGTCAGATACGGACGATGAGATGCTGCAACTCGAAGTGACGGGGCCGGGGCAATACTTTGTCAGGGTTCAGGGAGATGATCGGGTCGGGGATTATGATCTTGTGTTTCGCGCGTATGACCCGAATGTATCGGCTGGGTTTGTTGTTGAGCCGGGCTCCGTGTCGACGTCTGAGGATGGTGAGACGGATGCGTTTTGGTTGGCACTGAATCAACGTCCGTCGGCGGATGTGCAATTGGCGTTGTTGTCATCGGATTCTACGGAGGCGGATATTGACAGAGCATCGTTGACATTTACGGCAGATGACTGGTTTATTCCTCAGAGAATTGTGGTGACGGGGCAGGATGATCAGGACATTGATGGAGACGGGATGTTTACCATCCTGACGAATTCGGCCGAGTCGCTTGATCCCGAGTTTGATGGGGTTGATCCGCCGGATGTCTTGGGTGTCAACAGGGATAATGAGTTGTTGCCTTCCGTAGACGTTTATGTTGTGCCGCGTCGTGTTCCGAGCAGCGTGGACGTGTCTTCGGCGTTACCGGGTTCAGATGTTCCGGGTGTGTTTTACCAGAGAGAGTCTGAGGCGTTTTATCTGGAGGTGTGGGCGAGGGCAACGCAGGCGCAACTGCCGGGTACGAATATTGTCGGCGGATCGGCGATGGTGAATTTTGATCCGACTGCGGCGACGGCGGTTTCGGTGGATCACGGGACAGTTTTTGATCGGAATGTGTCAAGCGATATTGATCTGATTTCCGGGGCGGTGAGTTTGTCGGGAGAAGTTTCGGGGGTCGTTGATTCTGATGACTTTGTATTGTTCGGTCGCATTTTACTTACGGCTCGGGCTGATTTGGATCCGGCGGGTGATGAGTTTGGTCCGTTTGATTTGGGTGTTTCGGTTGTTGAGGGCGCTATTCCGTTTGGTCTGGACGGCTATTCGGAAGTTGACATGATGCTTCAGACTATTCCGATCATTCAGTCGCGTGCGGTAATTTTTGACTTTGACAATGACGGCGTGGTGAACTTTGCGGACCTTGGGTTGTTCCTTCCCGCGATGAATCGGCTGGTGAGTTCGTCTCAGCCGCCTTATACAACTTGGGCAGATTTCAATCATGATATGGTCGTCAACTCGACGGATCGTAATCTGATGTTGCTTGCGTTTGGCAAGCCGTTTGAGGAATTGATTATTCCGGAAGGGGCGAGGACGGAGGGATGAGGCTTGTGAGCCTGGAGATCGGATGATTGTAGTTGTGTATGAATTGTTGTGATCACCGGGTATGTCGTAAGAGTTGATCCTGAAGGCTACCGGGGCGGCGAATCCTGATTCATCCTGAGGCCGAGCCTGGGTGATTCTGTTTGTGTGGTTTGGATGTTGGGGGGCGGGGATTAGAGGAAATGGAGACAAGTTGGGATGTGTGCGGGTTTATCTGAAGTGGACTTACGGGTAGGACGTGTCAGGATTTGCGGTCCAAGAGCCGGTATTGAATGGCTTCGGCGAGGTGGTCAGGTGTAATGTTGGTGGATGATTCGACATCGGCAATGGTGCGGGCGACGCGGCGTATTTTATCGTAGGCGCGGGCGGAGAGGCCAAGTTCAGTCATGGCGAGGCGGAGCATTTCGGAGGAAGGTTGATCCAGGGCGGCAAGTTTGTCAAGTTCTTTTCCTTTGAGGGCTGCGTTTGTCTTGAGGGGACCGCCGTTGCGTTCGAACTGGATTTTTCGGGCGGCGGTGACGAGGGATCGCATGTGTGTGGTTTGTGTTCCGTCGGGCTTGCCGGTGAGCTTTTCGTGAGGTACGCGTGGGACTTCGACATGGATATCGATGCGGTCGATGAGGGGGCCAGAGACTTTGGCGAGGTATTTTTCCATCTGGCGTTGTGAGATTTCATCGGTGGCGAAGTCGCCGGTGGGGCTGGGATTCATGGCGGCCATGAGCATGAAGCGGGCGGGGAAGGGGATGGTGGAGTGAGCGCGGGCGATGGTGACGACGGCATCTTCGAGGGGTTGGCGGAGCGTTTCGAGGACGGTGCGAGAGAATTCGGGGAGTTCATCGAGGAAGAGTACACCGTGGTGTGCGAGGGAGACTTCGCCGGGTCGAGGGATGGTTCCTCCTCCAATGATCGCGGGGGAGGATGCCGTGTGGTGTGGCATTCGGACCGGGCGCTGGGTCATGAGGGACTGGCCTTTCGGTATGAGTCCGGCGGCGGAGTGGATGGCGGTGGTTTCGAGCGCCTCGTGTCGGGAGAGAGGTGGGAGGATGCCGGGGAGCGCCTTGGCCATCATGGTTTTGCCGGTTCCGGGTGGGCCGATCATAAGGACGTTGTGTGCTCCGGCTGCGGCGATGGTGAGTGCGCGTTTGACGGTTTCCTGGCCGCGTACTTCGGCGAAGTCGATTTCGGGCGTGGCGGTGGCGAGTTGGGATTCGGCGTCCATCGAGGGATGGGGGTCGATGGGGCGGACGTCGTTGAGGTGGGCGACAACGG
>JANQQT010000066.1 GCA_028284925.1 Phycisphaeraceae bacterium
TTTGGGAGGATGGGAGACTGTGGTGGTTTCCGGTGCGCGCGGATTCTTCGGTTTCGGCGGCGCGCACCAGGCGAGGGCGCCTGGGGTTAATTACGCATATGGGAGATGCGCAAGGAGATTCGGTTGTGGGAGATCGTTGGGTTTTTAGATAATGGTGACGCGTAGGTTTTGGGTGTCGGATTGCCACCAGGTGTAGGCGGATGGGCCTGAGGGGTTGTTGACGATGCGTGCCCAGCGTCCGCCGCCGTTGGCGAGGGTGGAGAAGGACCAGGTGTCGGAGGTTCCGGGGCCGGTGGCGAGGACGAGTGTGTCGGTGGTTTTGTTGAAGAATGAGATGGAGGCGGTGTTGTCGTTTGCGAAGGAGAGAGTGGTGTAGAGTCCCTGGGATCGTTTGGATGCGACGGTGTGGTTGTTCCATTGGCCCTGGGCGGAACGTCTGGCTAGCTTGAGGTCGGCGTTGTTGGCATCGTAGTAAGAGAATGCGGGGTTGTTGTTTTGGTCGAAGGCGAGAGATATGAATCCGCCGCCGCCGAGTGTGGGGTCGACGATGGTGGGTGTGTTGAATGAGAGGCCGACGATTTGTTCGGTGTATTTGAAGTCGCCGGTGGTGGTGTTTTCGTACGCGACGGCGAAGCGGTCGGTGTTGGGGATGGGCTGGAGGGAGGAGTATCGACCGACGTCGTCCGTTGAGTCGCCCCCGGAATCCACGATCTCGAGGTTCCACTGGTTTCCATCCCAGGCGGCGATGGCAAGGTTACCGTTGGATTTCTGGTAGTAGGTGATGATGGGGTTGTTGTCGGCATCGAACTGGAGGGAGGGATACAGGCCGACGGTTCGGCGGGACTGGACGGTCTGGACGGTCCATGTGCTGTTTTGGTTCTGCTGGGCGAATTTGAGGTCACCGTTGTGGGCATCGTAATAGGCGACCCCCGGAAGTCCCTGGTTATTGAGTTTCAGGTCGGCGTAGATGCCCACCTCCGGGCTTGAGTCGTCAATGGTGGAGGAGGGTGTCCAGGCGCCCTGGGCGTTTCTGGTGGTGTGATGGAGGTGGCCGGTGTGGATGTCGTGGTATGCGATCTGGAGGTTGCCGTGTGTGTCGAATGCGATGCCGTTGCTGAGGCCCCCGGGGAGGATGCGATCGCTGTTTTGGTTAAAGCCGGATTCGTATGCCCCGATGTCGACGGCCAGGCCGACGACGCGTTGGCTGCGGTCGAAGTCGAGCGGAAGTCGCTCGGTGGTGTTGGCATTGTTGTCGATGTCGAAGGTATCGATGGGGATCAGGTTGTTGTCGCCGGCGTTGACGGCGGGGCTTGAGCCATCGGTTGCGGGCCGGAGGTCACCGAAGTCATCGTCGAGGGTTCTCCAGAATCCATCGGGGCCTGGGGACGGGTTGGCGGTGAAGATGGGGTCGACGCCGATGAGGCTTGAGTTGGCGGTGAAGGGTCCATCGATATCGGGGTGGTCGGGCGCCTGGTTGAGTGCGACGATGGCGTTGTTGATGACGAGGGGGCCGAGGGAGTTATGTCGAATGCCGCCGCCGTTGGAATCGGCGACGTTGTGGGTGATGGTGGAGTTATTGATGGTGAGTGAGCCGTTGAATGTGGAGATTCCCGCGCCCCGGGTGGAGGTGTTGCCGAGGACGACGGAGTTGGTGATGGTGGTGGTGGCATCGCCGAGCCAGATTCCGGCGAAGGCGCCGTCGGCGGAGTTGGTTTGGATGGAGGAGTTGATGATGTCGACATCGCTGAAGAAAGCGGCTACACCGCCGCCGGTGTCGTTGCTGTTGTTGAGGTGGACATCGGTATTGGTGATGGTGAGTGGGGCGGTATTGACGTAGATTCCGCCGCCGGTTTGTGTGGCGTTGTTGCCGAAGATGTTTGAGCTGTGGACGGTGGTGTCGATGCCTTCGCTGCTGATCCCGCCGCCGCGTCCGAGTGAAGTTGGAAAGGAGCCGAACCCGGCAGAGTTGTTTTCGATGTTTGAGTTGTTGATGGTGATGGAGCCGACGCCTTCGTTGCGTATGCCGCCGCCGTGGTTGTCGAGGGCGTTGTTTCCTGAGATGGTGGAGTTGTTGATGGTGACGATGGAGTTGTCTGCGAAGATTCCGCCGCCTGAATGGTTGGCGTTGTTGTTGGCGATGGTGGCGTTGTCGATGTTGAGGTTGGACTCGAGGGAGTAGATTCCGCCGCCGGATTGGTCGGCGTTGTTATTGGAGATGGTTGTGTTGGTGAGGTTGAGCGTGGCGTTTTCGAGGTTGATGGCGGCGCCGTTGCCGGCGGTCGAGGCGTTCTCGAGAGTCAGTCCTGTGATGGAGACGGTGGTGTTTTGGATGGGGAGGATTCCGGAATTGTTGTCGGCATCGATGGTAATGAGCTTGGAGGTGTCGAGGATCTGGAGGGTGTCGGTGATGTCAGGTAGGATGGAGCTGAGCTGGATGGTTGCCGGGCCTCCGGAAGTCAGGGCGTCGGCGAAACGGATGACGTCGGTATTGGTGGATGAGCCTGCGGGTGTGTCGGCGTTGAGGGCTGTATTGGTGTTGGCGGCGATGATGGCTTCGCGGAGGGTGATTTGGCCGTCTTCGTCGGTGTTGTCGAGGAGGGATGTGACGAGGAAATCCGTGCCGGTGAGGAGGAGGCGTGGTTCGAGGGGGAGGAGTTGGGAGGGTGAGTGTGGTCTTGGCGCGCAGCAGTGAGGCCGTTTGAATCGTTTGAGTATGGATTTGAACATAGGGATAGTCCTTTTTTCGCCTTTTCGCTTTTTCTCATCTCCACGGGCACGGTGGTGTTGTGCGTTGATTCCGGGCGGGGGAAGGGGTTTCTCCCGAGAGGGCGGATGTGGAAAGCACTCATTTTAGTGGATTGGGGGTGGGGACGCAACGGAAAATTCGGGGCGCCGGCGCATGGACTTTCCTTCGAAATGCCTGTTTTCTGTTTTTGTGTTGCTACCTATTTTTCCTTCCCGTTTCCTTTCTCCAGCTTCAGAGGCCCGGTTCCTCCGGGGATCAATGTTAAACCCTCGGGTAACGGAAACACCTCCTCCAGTTTCAACCCGAAGGACCGCTGCGCGGTCGCGGACAACTGGTTCCGCATTCTCTCGTTCATCAACATCATCTTTCGCGCGCCTTCGGGCAGGCGACGCCAGACGAGTCTTCGGTTACGCCAATCCTCACCCGGTCGCGCCGGTGCGCACAGGAAGCGCGTCAAGGCTGACAAATAAACTTCATTGAAAGGCGGCAAGGCCAGGCGTTCATTCCCGGTCTTTCCGAAACTTCTGACCTTGTCTTTGTTGTACTCCTCGTGTGTTCGCCTGGCAAACGCAAAATAGTTCTCATAAGCCTGTCGTCTGCCACCTTCCAGACCTTCCCTCAACCCCATCAGGATCAATCCCTCAACAATACTTCGTGCTTCGTTTCGACCGCCGGCGCGCTTCACCATGTCGCCGTAAAACCTGAAAGCGAACAGGTCCAGGGGTTGTGTGTATTCCTTCCGACGCTCTTCATCCCGATCACCGTGGCGTGTCCGCAGCTCCCGATACCACCGATCCGCTTCTTTCTCGGCGCCATAGACGTACAACATCGACACCGCCGATTTCAAAAACATCTCATGGGCATTGCGAAAGGTCGTATAGAACTCAAAGTCCTTGACCTCAGGGTTATTTTCAATCCGTTCGATCGAAGACAGGAACATGTAGTGACGCGCCGCCACCATTCTCAGTTCGGGTAATTGATCGTATCGGCGTGTATGGGCCCTTCCCATCCGCCCGGGAACCAACTGCGGATCAAACACGATCCTTCCGCCCTTGAACAATTCCTGCAGGGGAATACTCGTGCCGCGTTCGGTATTCATCACATCCTCATCCTGTGGTCGCAGCAGTCCCCTGCTCCGACGCACACCCTGCGAGGCCCAGTACATTGCGTGGGCCATCGGGTGTCGCCAGTCAATCGGCATGGCGGCGGGATGTTCATTTTTCTTCTTCGCCAGGCGATCCTTCTGACGCAGACACCAGTCGCCCAGCATCAGTTCGAACATCCAGATCGGATCCATCTTGTAATGCTCATGGATGACGCGCGCCTGAATGAAGTATATCAACTGATTGAACGCCTCCCGATCCTCGCTGCCCCATTTGGCCACCCAATCCATGATCTTGGCCTCCCGGTCGCTTAACGTCACCCCCAACTCCTTCCCATACAATCGAATGTAATCGCTCTTCATCCGGGCTTCGCCATACGCCAGCACAAAACTCAGGTCGGCGCCATAAGTCTCATCAATCTCCTTCAACGCCGTCAGCATTTCCCTGGCCCCGGGAACATCTGCGATCAACCGTTCCACCGAATCGATATGCGAGGCCTTCTTATGTGCAGCGATGAGCTGCATGGCTTTGTCCAGCTTCTTGCCCAATCGCGCTTCCTTTGAACGCAGCCGGTCATACAGTCGGCGCATCCGAATCTCAAACTTGGCGAAGGTCAAAGCGGATATCAGTCGAATCGACTCGCCGACTTCGGCATCCTTCTGCAATTCTCCTAGCTCATTGCGCAGGGCGATCGGCAGATAATCGCGATTGACCCACTTGTCATAGGCTTCCGCGACAGGTCGAAACCGGTCCAGCACATCCTGCGTCGTGCCAATCGGAGGTCCAAGCAGGCGATGCCACTCCCACGCCCACTCCTGCTTGTAATACCAGTGCATGTCATCCGAAAACTGGCCTACCTTGTGCTGGAACATATACGCCAGTTCCTTGTGCAGATGCACGCTTTGCGGGTTATGCCTCAACCCCTCATCCCGTATTAACTCAATTCCCTTTCTCACCCACATCCACCTTTCCTGCTCGGTGTGGGTCCCCACCGATATGTTGTAAGCCATATCCCATGCGCGATTGGACCACACCATGGCAAAACGTGGCTGCAATGTCGTGATCCACCTGGCCAACTGCAGGGATTCGTAGAACTTTCCATTTTCCTTCAGTTCCTCTGCGCGCATCCACAACGTACTGACCAGGAACCCTCGAAACGGTCCCAACATGACATGCGCGACGGCAATACGCGGAGGTAAATTCTCCAGATCCTTCTCATTCACCACCAGATCATGCAGCCGACGCTCTTCGCGAATCGATGGCATCATCAATCCCGCCCCTGCCAGCGATACGAGCATCCCCAGTATCGCAATCCAAATGATGTTTCGGTCCTTACTGCTCATTAACCAGTCCTGTTTTTACGCAAAACGTATTTTCGCATCACCCCATTGGATCTTCTTATACCTGAACACTTGCCAGTTCCCGCTTCCTGAATACGAGGATCCCCACACCCATCGCGATTCCCGTCCACAAGACACCGACCGTCAGGGTCAATATTCCCAATGCGCCCCACGTAAACGCCCGGCCCTCCACCAGCGACTCCGCGGGTGAATAGGCGGCGTAGCCCGAAAAAATCCAACCCACCACCATCCCAAAAGTCCGGATCACCTCGTCAATGAAGGTCGGCCCGCCCAGCGCCTGAATTCTCCCGTAACTGCTCATCGCTGATACCAGGAATTCGCTTGCCGCGGACAACATCAGGATCATCAGGGAAAACAATAACGCCACGGGAAAACTCAGGAACGTCGCTGTCGCCAAACCCAATGCCGCCAAAAAACTCAACTTAAACCAACTCGACGCAACCGTCCGAAACAAATTATCGCCAAACCCGCCAACCCGATACAGAACCTGCAACCCTTCGTCCGCACGAAACGTCACCGTATTGCCACGATTCTCCACGGGATTCACCAGCGTCATGACCAGCTTCCCCTCCTCATCAATCCAGTTTGGATCCAGCGCCAACTGCTGTGCCGTATTGATCGCAAACTCATGGCTTGCCAATCGCTCGCCAACCTGCAGTCCCATCAATATCTGGTTCCCGGGCCGATCCCCCGATACCTTTAACTGATAACGAAACTGAAACCATTCGTCTTTGTTTCTCACGCCACCCAATCCCTCGAACACATATCGTCGACTCTCCCCGGGGCGAATCAAATACCAGGTTGTCTCGGTTTCGCGCAGGAACTGCTTGAACAGCGCTTCCCGACCCAGTTCGATTGCCTTATCCTCTCCTACCGCGCCATAGCCCTGGTGCTCCGCCTCGCCGTATCCGCGATCCAGTACGCGCTGGCGATCCTCCTGCATGACCTTGTCAAGCTCGTCCTTTGCATACTTTTCCAGTGGGACTTCCGGCACGGGCTTCACACTCGTTCGTGCCACCAGAACCTCATTTTCAATCACCTTCCCATCCTGAAAGTCATAAGGCGTCAGTTGCGCCAGATATCCCACCGTGTAGACGAAAATCGATACTCCCGCCATCGTCAACAGGATCGTGTTCAGCGACATGATTCCCAGCCATTTGCCCGCCAGGAACGCGCTGCGGTGAATCGGTTTCACCGCGATCGAATGGATTTGTTTATCCCTCACCTCGCCACAAAGACTCATGCATGCCAATATCACCGTCATCGTCGTCGTGACCAGCCCGGTCAACGTCAGGCTCCAGCTCAAAAATGTCTGAATCCGATAGGCCAGCCTGCCCTCGTCAATGGGAACAAACGCCAGCAAGGGAATCCCGATCAGCAGGATCACGGCAAACCCCAACACGACCTTCAACTCGATCGCCTCCAGCAGCATCGCGCGAGCCACACCCATCACACCGCCGCCGTAGCTCAATAACTTCTTGACCAGGGCCAACATCAAGCCAAAGACCCATACGTTTACGAAAAAGCCAATCACTGCCCGTCCTGCGCCTACCTCCCATGGCGTCTTCAGCATCATTGCCCCCACCATCCCAAGAAGATAAAAGCACGCAAATAGACTTACCAACCCGTAGATCAGATACCTTGCCAGTAGGCCGCGTGTCCCCCCCCAGCGGATTGCCCAGCGAGTGATCAGAAAAATAGCCGTTGCCCCCAATGCCGTTCCCAGCGTTAGCACGAGCGGACCGGTCAGCCAAATCCCCATCACGGCTGCAATCCAACTCCCAACGATCCATGTCAGCCACACCACCACCACTCCCATCTCCCACCCCGCCATTCTCACTCGCTTCCGCTCACCACTCACTTCTCATCCCCTCCCAGCAAGTCATCAATCACACCCATGTCTGCATCTTCGTCACGAACCCTGACACCACCCTCACTTGCCTCATCACTCGTATCAACTTCTTTGATTTCCTCATGCGCCCCATCGCCTGGTTCCTGATCTCCCGTCAACGCACTAATCACCCCTTCCTCATGCCCGCTCTCTTGCTCGGCTTTCTTCTCAGCTCCCGTATCCGCCTTGGCGACCTCCTCTTTCACCAGCGAATCAATCAATGCCGCCCCTTCATTCGCGCCGCCGGATTCTTCAGACAGGAACTCGGCCATCTTTCCGCTTGAAAGCGCGCCGTGTGTCACCGCGCCCTCGGCCTCAGCCTGGTGCACGATATCCAGAAACAAACTCTCCAGCTTCTGTCTCGGGTGATCCACGCGCAGGATCGATTCGCCTTCCTCGTTCTCGATCAACGCCTCAATCTTCGCCATCGTCCCTTCCCGCAAATTCGCCGTCTCAATCGTTGTCGTATCGCTCACCGTCAACAACTCATCGACCGTCCCCTCGCGACGCTTTTTACCCCCGTACAGAATCGCCACGCGATCACACACATCCTCCACGTCCGCCAGCAGATGGCTGGACAATAACACCGTCGTCCCCTTCCGCTTCAGTTCAAGAATCAAATCCTTGATCTGCCGCGTCCCGATCGGGTCCAACCCGCTCGTCGGCTCATCAAGAATCAACAGGTCCGGCGCATTGATCAATGCCTGCGCCAACCCGATCCTTCTCTGCATCCCCTTGGAATACTCACCCACGGGTCGCCTCTGCACCGCCTCAAGCCCCACCCAGCTCAACAGCTCATCGATGCGCTTCTGTCGATTCTTTCGGTCGATATGGAACAGCCTGCCGTAGTAGTCCAATGTCTCCCGGGCATTCAGGAAGCGATACAGGTAACTTTCTTCCGGAAGATAGCCAATTCGCCGTTTCGTTCCCACATCACTCGGTAACTTGCCGAACACACTCACCCGACCCTTCGTCGCAAACAACAACCCCAGGATGATCTTGATCGTCGTTGACTTCCCTGATCCGTTGGGACCGAGCAATCCAAACACCTCGTCACTGCGTACCTCAAGGTCCAACGCATCCACCGCCGTCACGCGAGGCCTCATCCAGAAGTCCTTAAAGACCTTCGTCAGCCCCCTGATCTCAATCACCGCATTCGATTGTTTCACCATTCGACAATTCCTCTTTCTTCACCCAACACACCACACCCCCCCGCCACACCCCCGCCATATCCCCTCGCTTTCCATTACCCC
>JANQQT010000207.1 GCA_028284925.1 Phycisphaeraceae bacterium
AAACCGCGCAAAACTCTGCGCCAACTCACAGCCAATCGGTCCCGCCCCAATCACCGCCAGTCGCTTCGGCAATTCCGTCAAGGTAAAAATCGTCTCATTCGTCAAATGCCCCGCCGCCTCCAATCCCTCAATCGGCGGAGCCGCCGCCCGCGCTCCCGTAGCGATACAAGCCTTCGTAAACCTCAAAACCTTTCCGTCAACCTCAACCTCCCTCTTCCCCTTAAACTCCGCATCCCCCAAAAACACATCCACCCCCAGCGATGCATACCGCTCCACCGAGTCTACCGGCGCAATCCCCGACCGCAATTTCCTCATCCGCTCCATCACCGCCCCGAAATCAACCGTCACATTCCCCTCCACGCGCACCCCATACTTCCCTGCCCTCCGAACATCTGCCGCCGCCCGCGCACAGCGTATCAAAGCCTTACTCGGAACACACCCCACATTCAAACAATCCCCCCCCATCAAATGCCGCTCCACAATCGCAACCTTCGCCCCCAACCCCGCCGCGCCAGCCGCCGTAATCAATCCCGCCGCACCCGCTCCAATCACCACCAGGTTGTAATTCTCAGCAGGCTCCGGGTTCACCCAGTCCCCAGGATGAACATGCCCCATCAGCCTTTCATTATGCTCATCGCCAGGCTCTACCCGCACACCAGCACCTTCCCCTTTCACATTCGGCCTCGCCATACTCGTCACGTCACTCATAATCCCATTTCCTTTCCCGAATACCAAAAAACATTCACCCTTCCGTCGCCACATCCCCACATCCCTCAACGTACTTGTCTTCATCAGTGTCGTCGGAAGACCCGGGGGTTCCAAGACTTTCGGGAGTTCCGGGAGCGAGGCTTTCGAGGAAAGAGCTTTCGGGAGTTCCAGGGGCGTATTCGTTCATGGCTCGTTTAGCGATGCGTGTGACATAAACCGTCACCACCACCGTCGCCGCCAGACCCAAACCCATCATCGCGTAGTAAGCCGCCCCTCTCTCCATTCCCTCACCACTTGCCAACTTCGTCAAATCCCCAATCACCTTGCCAAAATAAACATACATAAATGTCCCCGGCAACATCCCCACCGTACTCGCACCCACATAACTCCACAACCTGACCTTCGTCAATGAAAAAAGATAATTCAATAACACAAACGGGAACAGGGGCGACAGCCGGGTTAAAAACACAATCCGAAACCCCCGTTTCTCCACTGCACGATCAATCGCCGCAAACTTCTCATTCCCCTCCGCCAGCTTCTCTACAAATCGCCTCCCCCCCACACGCCCCACCAAAAAACTCGCCGTCGCCCCCGAGACCGACCCAATAATCGACATCAACGTCCCCACCCACAATCCAAACAAAATACCTGCCCCAAGCGTCAAAAAACTCCCCGGAACCAACACCACCGTCAACACCAGGTAAGCCACACAGTAAGCCACATACTTCCACACCCCAAACCCATCTATCCAACTCAGAAAATCCGTCAGCCACGTTCCAAGCGGCAACACCTTGCTCAAAAAAAACAAACTTCCCAAAACCCCCAGCAAGATCACCAGCTTGAAAACCTTTGACTTAATCATAATACTTCTACCAATCCATAAAAGCCCGGAATTCTGATACTCCCTAAGCCAGTGCCCCCCCACAACTCGATCCCACACCCGCTGTACACCCAAAGCAGTGCTCCCCCGTCACCACCCTTCGTTTCACCCAATCTCCAACATCCACATCTCTGATGTTCACACCACCTTTCTCGTCACGCCCCAATCCCAGCGCATAATTAAAATCACAATCAGACAACCGTCCGTCGTAAGCCACATGCAATTGGTGCCGACACATCAACCCCTCAATCGTCTCCCCGTTAAAACTCTCCCGCAACAACCGCTCATAACCCTCCGCCAATCCATCCCGTTCCAGATCATGCAGAAAACGACCAATCGGCATGTTCGCAATCCCAATCAGCCGCGTAAATTGAATCCCAAACTCTTCTCCCAAAACCTTCCGATAGTCCCGCTCCAATCCTCCAACGTCCGGCGGAAGATGCGCACCCACCGGATTATAAACCAGATCCAACTCCAGCCTCTCCTCCACCCCATACCCCACCGCATTCAATCGCCGAATCACCTCTACACTCTCTTCATAAACCCTCAACCCCCGTTGCTTATTAACATTCTCCGCCAAATAACAAGGCAGCGATGCCACCAGATGCACACCTGCCTCTTCATAAAAACCCGGCAAATCCTCATACCCCTCCTCCAGCATAATCGTCAGATTCGTCCGTACCATCACCTTCCCCACCACCTCTTTGGCCGCCTTCACGAACTGCCGAAAAAACACATTCATTTCCGGCGCCCCGCCCGTAATATCAATTACCTTCGCCTCCGACTCCTTTGCCGCCCTCAGTACCGCCTCCATCACCTCCCACCGCATCTCTTCCTCCCGTTTAGGGGAACTCTCCACGTGGCAATGATGACACGCCAGGTTACACCTCAAACCCACATTTACCTGCACCACATCAATTCCCACCCCGCGCAACGCTTCCCCGCAATGCTCCACCACGCAACGATCGAACCCATTTCCAACACCTTCTCCTATCTCCACCCCCATGCCTTCCACACTTAGCGAAACACGATTCATAACCATCCAAACCTTTCGCTCCTCAATCGCAACACCCATTTCTGCCGCCGCCTTCAGCCTCCACCACTTTCTCATTCGGGCCGTCATTTTCTCCACCGCAACTCTCCGCCCCCTCCAGCATCACCGTTTCGTCATAACCTACCCCCTTCATCTCTCGCACTTTTCGTATACGATGGCCATGACTCGCCATCAACTTTGCCTCCTCCCGCCCAACCTCAACCCGCGGTTCCAACCCGATCAACTCATCCCCATAAGCCCCACCCTCATCTGTCAATCGCTCAAATTCCCCCTCACTTACCGCCATACGCTCACCCCTCAAATACCTTCTCTCGTTTTCATCCATAACTTCCTTCCAAGGCCCTCGATAAACCACCGCCTGATTCCGATCCAACTTCTCCTCGCCTCGCTCACCCTTAAACGCCCTCACCGTCATCGACCGAAACTCCACCCCGTCAATCACCTGCCAGGACTCTTCCTGCCTTTCTAATATCTCCACCCCATAAAACCCCGCCCTCTCAAACCGCTCCAGAAACTCACTTTCCAAAAACGCCCCCGATATACAACCGCTCCACAATCGAGCATCCCCCATCACCTTCTCGCTCGGCCGCTCATCACAAACAATATCACTAATCACCGTCCGACCCCCAACACGCAACACCCGATACAACTCATCAAACAGCTTCGCCTTCTCCTCAGGCTTCACCAAGTTCAACACGCAATTCGACACCACCAGATCCACGCTCCCTGTTTCAATCATGGGCTCCTCATAACGCAGCCGCTCCATTTCTCCCTCAAGCCTCCCCAGCTCCTCTACCGTACCCACCCCATACTCATCCAACCACCTCTGTACTTTATCCAGGTCCAGCGCCAAATCCTGAATCCGCCCTTTCACAAATCGCGTGTTCCCAAAACCCAGCTTCGTCGCCATCTCACCCTGATATTTCCGCGCAAGCCCCAGCATCGCATCATTAAAATCCACGCCAATCACTTTACCCGCTTCCCCCACAATCTGCGACAGGATGTAACAAATCTTTCCGCTCCCGGATCCCAGGTCCACCACCACATCCCGCTCCTTCGCATAGGCCGATGGATCACCGCATCCATAATCCTTCTCCACGATCTCCGCCGGCAACGCTTCCAGATACTTCTTGTCATACCGATTCGTCGGGCAACACAAGCTTACCTCCACCGCCTCTGCCCCTGATGCATATCGATTCAAGACCTCCGCCTCAATCCCCACACCAACGCCCTCAATTTCTTCGTGTTTCCTGATCACATCCATAAGACAACCTCACCGTGCTTTTCATTTCACAATGACAGTAACCTGAACCACCCCCATCCGTCCCGCACTCCTGTAGTGCCTTCCAACCCCTCCCTTATTGCAAATCTACAAATCTTCATCACGACCGCAGATTCTACTACCCCTCACCCCCTCTCAGCAAATCAACGCATCCCTTCACCCGGGTCCATTCCCATGATCCCCGGTCGCGTCAAAGCAAAGTCATACTTACAGGGATCATCCTCACACGCCTCCCGCAATACCTTGGTAATCTCGATCGCCGTCCCCAGATTCGCTCCTTTCCGCCTTGTAAATCCCAATCGTCGCGCAATTCCATGCATATGCGTATCCACCGGCACAACCAGTTGACCCGCCCTGGCACCCCCATGCCTCCAAACACCCGGATCAATCACATCCTCCCTCACCATCCAACGCAAATACAAATTTAACCTCTTACAAGCACTCCCCCGCCCTGGATGAGCCACCAAATGCCCCAACGTATCCCCAGCCGCCTTCACCAACTCATCCACCCACCTTCCCATTGCATCAATAACCGTCTCATCATCTCTTCCCACATACCTTCCAAACGCCTCCTCCAGACTACCGTGCACCTCCATCATCCTCTTTAAGCCGCACAAGAACGACCCCATCCTCTCCCCGCTCGTCACCCGATACCTGAATCCACCAAATACATCCCGAATCTCTCCATCCCCCGCGCACTCCAAAAACGCCGCAGGCCTCCCTCCCATCCGCTCCAACACATCGCTCACACCCTTCAAAATTGACTTGACATTCCCATACGCGAGACACGCCGCAACAATTCCCACCAGCTCCCGATCCTCTCTCCCTTCAAACTCGTAAACCAACTGCAACGGATCAGTCCCCAGATACTCCCACCGCGTGAACCGTTCATAAATACCCTCCAGAAATTCCCGTCGCTCTCTCTTCCTCAACCGCCCAAACCTCAACCTCTCAGCAACGACCGCCATAAACCATCAACCCATCACCACCCACATCCATACATCACCACCGACATGGCTTCCTCACTTCCCCTTCGGCTTATCCTTTTCCTCATCCTTCGGCGTCGGCTTCGGCAACAACACCTTAAACTCCTCACCCTTCTTTGTCTTCGGATCAAACTTCATAATCCGATGATTGTTCGTATCCGCAATATAAATAATCCCATCCAACACCGTCAATCCGGCGGGTTCATCCAGCTCACCCTTATTCCCATACAGCGTCGACGTCGTCTTTGCCTTCAAATCCATCAGACGAATCCGATTGTTATAAGTATCCGCCACCACAATATTCCCATCCAGCACCGCCACACCCAACGCATGCTGAAACTTCGATTCCTCAAACTTACCATCCCGATACCCAAAATCAAACAACGCCCCACGCTCACCCTCCGCCCCCACCAACGTCTCGACCCGCCCATCCTTCAGTGCCGCCCGCCGTATCGCACTTCCCTCCGAATCCGCGAAATACAACTGACCATCCAGTATCACCAACCCCGATGGCTGCGCCAACGCCGAAAAGCTGGGCCCACCGTCCGTAATATGTTCCCGCCCCGATCCCGTAAACCGTTTCGACTTACCCGTCTTCAGATCATGCACCCACAGCTGATGCGTCCCTGCATTCGCGATATATATCAAATCCCCCTTCTTCTCCAATGCCCAAGGTGACGCCAACCCCTGCTTCATACCTATTTCCTCGCCACCAATACGGTCATACGCTCGCTTCCCGGTCCCCGCAAGCGTCGTCACCTTACCCGCCTTTAAATCAATCTTGCGCAACGCATGGTTATCCGTATCCGCCAGATAAATCACATCTCCATCAATCACCATCCCCTGCGGACTCAAGAATTCCGCCGTCTTGAAATCCCCATCTTTAAACCCGGCCTTACCGCTCCCAATCACATGCAACACCTTCCCTTTCGTATCTGTCACCAGGATCCGGTCGTTGTTCGAATCCGCAATAAACAACCGCTTCGTCTTCGCATCCGATGCAATCTTCCCCGGAAACGCCAGTTGGCCTTTCCGCGACTTCAGCAACGTCGGCTTCAGCGTAATCGCTTTCTTCGCCAATGTCCCTTCCTTCTTACCTTCCTCAAGCAACTGCTTAACCACCGCATCCATCAGTCCCCTCTGCCCCTCACTTGTGGCATACCCTACAAACCGTCCCGCCGAATCAATAAACGCAAACGAAGGCCAAGCCTGCTGCAATCCCCGTTGCACCGCCCAACTACGCCAATACAACCCGCCCTTGTCATGCAACACCGGATGCTCAATCCGATACCGCTGGATTGCCTGCGAAATATTCTTCGGATCATCCTCCGTCTTGAACTTCGCCGCATGAACCCCAATCACGACAACCGGCTTACCCGCATACTTCTTCTCAATGTAATGCAAATCAGGCAAAATATGAATGCAGTTAATGCAGCAATACGTCCAGAAATCCAGAATAACCACATGACCCTTCAGATTACCCGCCAGATCCAGCTTCTTATCCGTATTCAACCACTTCAGATCCTTCGGGAAAGGTAAAGCCTTCAGCCGCCGCTCCGCCGCAGGCAACCTCACCCCTTGGGCTGACGCAATCCTGCCGCTCCCCAGGACCACCGTCGTCACCAAACCAGCCAATACCAACATACGTCTAATCTGCATAGTAACCTCATTTTTTGACGTTTGTACGCCACGACACCTCGCGACGTTCTGCACGCACCCCGGCGTACCCTGACGATTTTAGCGAATCCATCGGCCCCGCGACCCATCCCTTCCGAATTTTATAAAAACAACGCCCTCTCGCTTGCCAATTACCGATATCAGGGGTAGATTACACTATGGCCGGGGACTGTTATCGGCTGTTCATCCATCCTGCGCCAACAAATCGGCCGCAAGGATGACATGCCGAACATCTACAACACATTGTAGATATCGTAAACCTTAACCAGGGAAACGGGCCTCCCTCAGAAAGACGGCCCGATGATGAATCCTCGCGAATCGCTCGTGGCGACAAGCGGGTTAATCAGTTTCAAGAGGTTCTATTACCATCGCCAAGAAAAAAGTTCAACGTCGTCAAGCCGATTCAGGTAAACGGGTCAGAATCAATGAACGCATTCGTATCTCCCCGATCCGACTCATCGATGAGGATGAAGGACAGGCTGGTATCGTAGATACATACGTCGCCCTTCAACGCGCACGCGATGCAGGCCTCGATCTCGTCGAAGTCGCTCCAAACTCTGATCCCCCCGTCTGCCGCATCATGGACTACGGCAAGTGGAAATACCAGCAGAAGAAAAAAGACCAGAAGGCAAAAGCAAATTCCAAACAGTCGGAACTCAAGGAAGTACGCCTTCGCCCCGGGACCGATGAGCACGATATCAAAATCAAAACCGACAAGGCACGCGGCTTCTTCAAGGATGGCCACAAGGTCCAGTTCACCATCCTCTTCCGCGGCAGGCAAATGGCCCACCGCGAAATCGGCTTCAAACTCTTCGAAGATATCACCAAGTCCTTCGAAGATATCGCACACGTCGAACTCACCCCCCGCGTTCAGGGCCGCCGAATGACCATGATGCTTGCACCCGGCGTCAAAACCAAGCCCGTACCCAAAGCAGCGCCCTCGCGCCCACCTGTAGCCCAGGCCCAGCCTCCGTCTCCTCCAACACCCGCCCCTGCCGAACAACCCACCCCCGCTTCCGAATGACAGCGCACCAGACACCAGATTAATTCTTGATATCTGAAAGATGATTTCCCACCTCATCTTCCGGGCGTGCTGGGTCCACGTCGCAAAATCGAAGAATCCGTATCAGATTTCCATCACATCCGGCTGTCTCCGATCCTCAAAAGTGGCCGGCATTCTTTCCGCCTTCGGTACATCCTCTTCGCGCATTCCCACCTATGTAGGAATAAGCTATATGTGCCTACTCAACCCTCACCTTTGATCGCCACCACGAAGACCTCGCCATGCCCAACCCCCTGGTTAAAGAGAGCTTCGATCGCTGCGAAGCCACAGGCGACTTCGCCCAGACCTTCTACGACATCTTCCTGAACGCTTCACCTGAAATTGCCCCGCTTTTCGCCAATACCAATTTCGACAAACAGCGTCGCCTCCTTCGCGGCACGGTCTATATCCTCGTCACCCGGACGCTCGATGACCCCACCGCTCGTTCAACCCTCGAAAAGATCGCCCTCTCCCACAACCGTGACAACCTCAATATCAAACCTCATCTCTACGACCTATGGCTCGATGCCGTCTGCCAGACCGTTCAACAATTAGATATACAATTCACGCCCGATCTCGAACACGCCTGGCGTGAACAACTTCAACACGGAATACAATTCATCACCTCACGCTACTAACCACGTGCGCCAACCACGCTTAACATGACCAACAAGCCAAAACATCGCGTGATCATCGTCGGAGCAGGCTTCGGCGGGTTGCGCGCCGCGAGATGTTTCCGCCGGGCCAACGTCGACCTCACCCTCATCGACAAACGCAACTTCCACCTCTTCCAACCTCTCCTCTACCAGGTCGCCACCGGCGGTCTCTCCCCCGCAAACATCTCCGCCCCAATTCGCAGTATACTTCGCCGTCAGAATAACTGCACCGTCCGCATGGGCACAGTCACCGGCCTCGACCCCGCCTCCTCAACCCTCATCCTCGAAGATGCCCGCCTCCCCTTCGACTCACTCATCCTCGCAACCGGTGTAACCCATTCCTACTTCGGAAACGATCATTGGAGCCAATACGCACCCGGCCTCAAAACCGTCGAGGAAGCCACCGAAATCCGCGCCTGCATCCTCGCCGCATTCGAAAACGCCGAACGCCTCAATGATCCACACGAGCGACAAAAACACCTCACATTCATCGTCATCGGCGCCGGCCCGACAGGTGTCGAAATGGCCGGCGCCATCGCAGAACTCCGACGCAACACCCTCAAACATGACTTCAGAAACATCCAGCCTGCCGAAGCCAAAGTCATCCTCATCGACATGGCAGACCGCGTTCTAGGCTCATTCCATCAAAACCTCTCAGCCAAAGCCCAACAATCCCTCAGAAAGCTCGGTGTTCAACTGCACCTCAACGCTCGCGTCATCAACATAACCACCGACACCGTCACGCTCGAATCCGAAAACCAGACCGCAACATACCACTCCCACGCCATCGTTTGGGCCGCAGGCGTACGCGCCGACTCCCTCACCACAAAACTCGCACAATCCACCAATTGCCCTCAGGACAACGCCAGCCGCCTTCTTGTAAACCCCGACTTCACCCTTGCGTCACACCAAAACATCTTCGCAATCGGTGATGTCATCAACTACCCCCATCAGACAGGTCAACCACTCCCCGGCGTCGCCCCCGTCGCCATGCAACAGGGCAAATTCGTCGCCAACGTAATCAAGCGACGCATCGCCGGCAAGCCCCAACCAAAATTTCACTACAAATCACCCGGCAACCTCGCCACCATCGGAAGATCCGCTGCCGTAGCAGAACTCGGAAAGATGAAATTCTCCGGCTTCCTCGCTTGGTTCATCTGGCTCGTCGTCCACCTCATGCAGATCGTCCAACACCACAACCGTGTTCTCATTTTCATCCAGTGGGCATGGAACTACATCACCTTCAACCGCTCCGCCCGCCTTATCACCAACAACGCCAAAAAAAACGAACAACATAATTCGGGGAATGAGTGACCGACTTCATCCTTCGCCATCTGAATATGACCAACGAACATCATGTGTCAAAATTTAAACTTGCAGGCACAAGCCAATTAATATCTATTTTCTTTACGCAGATATTTTTTTATTCACAATTTTGATGCTCTTTTTCTTGGGCTTTCTTAAGTATTACCACATGGTCATCGAATCTTTGTTTCGTATCGACATCGTTTCTGCTCACCTGCTGCCTTACCGGCGGAGAAATCTTTCTGATGCGTAAGGTAAATCGAGACGCACCTATGTGAGCTTTCGATGCACACGAGACGGCCTAGGCGGCAATGATGTCCGCTCGTTAGGGACATGATTCGATTAGTACTACGGACTGCGATTAACTGATATGGAGGTTTTGCCAGAACTTAACGGTCCAATTGGAAAGCGGGGTATGTGGTGACCAGGAGAATCTTTCGAATGAAGGCTCGTTTGAGGCGTTGGGGCGTGAGTAACTATGGATAAGGGTGAATAGTCGTTATCGTCCCTCACAACAGTGTGAGTACTATCCTATCTCAGAGCATTTACGGAGAAGGTATTGCGCGTTTTGATGACTGAGAATACTAATTTGACTGATATGTATAGCGAGCTTGGCTTGTGGGATAGAAAGCCCATATGTTGTATTGTCCGGTCGTCGTTGGGAGGGTGTGTGAGATGATTGAGAGGTTAACGAGATTATTCCAGTCTTAAACGAGATGTTAGAATAATTGTAGAGTTAATCAATGCTTGTGACCTTGGCACAAAACCGTGAGCAATTGCGCGAACGGTGGGTTTTCAGGTTGACCAGACCATCGCACAGAACAATAGAATGGAATTGGACGTGTGACGCGTTTCTAGTATACGCCGATGTTTTGAGTGTGAGGTGGTATGATAATTGGGATACAATAAACGAGGGCTTTGGTATGCGTGATTGGTTTGTAACGGGTGGCAGGATTTCGGTATTTGTGTTGTGTTTAGGGCTTGGGTGTTTTGATGTATGGGGTGCGGGGAGGATGAATGTGGTGTTTATGATTTCGGATGATTTGGGAGCGCAGTCATTGGGGTGTTATGGGAATGGTCAGTGTCGGACGCCGGCGATTGACGGGTTGGCGAAGGAGGGTGTGAGGTTTACGCAGGTTTATACGCAGTATCCGGTGTGCGGGCCGTCGAGGGCGGCGTTGATGTCGGGGATGTATGCGCAGGCGATTGGAGTGACGAGTAATGGGATGTCAAGTCGATTTGCGGCGAATCTTGGGAAGCGGTTGACAATGGGGCAGTTGTTCAGGAAGGCGGGTTATTATGTGGCTCGGGTGAGTAAGATTTATCATATGCGTGTTCCGGGGGATATTACGGCTGGGGTGGATGGGCCTGACCATAAGGAATCGTGGACGGAGCGGTTTAATGTGAAGGCTCCGGAGCAGTGGAGTAAGGGGGAGCATACGCATTTTTCGAAAGGGCGGTTGAAGGCTGATCCGAAGCGGTCGATTCATTATGGGTTGGGTTATGGTGGGGCGTTTTATGTGGTG
>JANQQT010000212.1 GCA_028284925.1 Phycisphaeraceae bacterium
GGGTTCTGCGTTAGCATTTTGCCCATTTTGACGCATGGGTGAAAGTCCTTTGCGGTGATTGATGTAAGTGTTTGTAAAAAAGGGGTTTATGCGTGTATATCTTTGTGATATTGGATTATTATCGTTGATTTGAAGAAATTGGGCAAATTTGCGTTTTTTGGAGGTTTTTGTGATCGTAAGTACTTGGTAAGTATGGGCTTGCGCAATTTTTGTTTTCGGATGTCCGGTCGTTGAAGAATGGTGGGATGGTGGCTAGGATGAATGCGATGGCCAGCGGGAAAATCCTGCGGCCTTCAAGCTGTGGCGCCCCCCGTTACGTAATCGGAGCACGTAACGGGGGACTTTTTTTTGGGTGTGTGTTTTGAGTGATGAAAAGGGTTGATGTTTGTGTTGGGGAGAGTTGTTGGCGCGTTGTTTTTCGTATATGTTGGGGTGCTAACCTTTGAATTTAACATCAGGAGTTATTGTTATGAAGACGCGTGCTGCGGTTGCATGGGAAGCGGGTAAGGAGCTTGAAATTGAAGAACTGGATTTGGAGGGGCCTAAGGCGGGCGAGGTGATGGTACAGATCAAGGCGACGGGTGTTTGCCATACGGATGCGTTTACGCTGAGCGGTGATGACCCGGAGGGGATTTTTCCTTCGGTATTGGGTCATGAGGGTGGCGGTGTGGTGGTGGAGGTTGGTGAGGGTGTGAAGAGTGTTGAGGTGGGAGATCATGTGATTCCGCTTTATATTGCGGAGTGTGGTGAGTGTAATTTCTGTACGAGTGGTAAGACGAATTTGTGTCAGGCGGTGCGTGCGACGCAGGGTAAGGGGATTATGCCTGATGGTACGAGTCGTTTCAGCAAGGATGGGAAGACGATTTATCACTATATGGGGACCAGTACGTTCAGTGAGTACACGGTGTTGCCGGAGATTTCTGTGGCGAAGGTGAGCAAGGAAGCACCGCTGGAGAAGGTTTGTCTGCTGGGATGTGGGATTACGACGGGAATCGGGGCAGTGCTGAATACGGCGAAGGTTGAGCCTGGGGCGTCTGTGGCGGTGTTTGGGTTGGGTGGGATTGGTTTGGCGGTGGTTCAGGGGGCGGTGATGGCGAAGGCGGGCCGAATTGTTGCGATTGATATCAATGAGAGTAAGTTTGAGCTGGCGAAGCAGATGGGGGCGACGGATACGGTGAATCCGAAGGACTATGACTCGCCGATCCAGGATGTGATCGTAGACTTGACGGATGGTGGTGTGGATTACTCGTTTGAGTGTATTGGTAATGTGAACACGATGCGTGCGGCGTTGGAGTGTTGTCATAAGGGGTGGGGTGAGTCGACGATTATTGGTGTTGCGGGTTCCGGGCAGGAGATATCGACGCGGCCTTTCCAGTTGGTGACGGGTCGGGTTTGGCGTGGGACGGCGTTTGGGGGTGTGAAGGGTCGTACGGAGTTGAACGGTTATGTGGAGAAGTCGATGAGTGGCGAAATTTCGATTGATCCGTTTATCACGCACACGATGGGTCTAGAAAAGATTAATGAGGCGTTTGATCTGATGCATGAAGGAAAGAGTATTCGGTCGGTGATTCATTATTGAGTTGTGGGGTGAGTGATTGCGTGTTGAGAGACGCAGCACGGAGTTGGCGGAAGCGTTGGTTCCGTGCTTTTTTATTGGTAAGAAGTTGTCGGCGGTGTGGGGATTGGTTGAAAGGAATGTTGCGTTATGAGTGCGATTGAGTTGGTTTCATCGGTGAAGAGTTTTGAAGGTGAGCAGCGGATTTATAAGCATGCATCTGCGGTATTGGGGTGTGAGATGCATTTTTCGATTTATCTACCGGCGGCGAGTCTGGCGGGGCAGGATTGTCCTTTGATGTACTGGTTGAGCGGTTTGACGTGTACGGAGAAGAACTTTATTGAGAAGTCTGGTTTTCAGAGGTATGCGTCGGAGCATGGGTTGATTGTGGTCGGGCCTGACACGAGTCCGAGGGGCGAGGGTGTGGCGGATGATGAGGGGTATGATCTGGGTCAGGGGGCGGGTTTTTATGTGAATGCGACGGAGGGGGAGTGGGCGAAACACTTTAAGATGTATGATTACGTGGTGAAGGAGCTTCCGGGGGTGATTAACGGGAATTTTGGGGTGAATGGGCATGTGGGGATTTGTGGTCATTCGATGGGTGGACATGGGGCGTTGACGATTGCGTTGAAGAATCCGGGGATGTTCAAGTCGGTTTCGGCTATGTCGCCGATTGTGGCTCCGACGCAGGTTCCGTGGGGTGAGAAGGCGTTGGGGGCGTATTTGGGGGATGATCGGGAGGCTTGGGAGGCGCATGATGCGGTTTGTCTGGTGAAGGGGGCGGAGGAGCGATTGCATTTGCTGATTGATCAGGGGACGGCGGATGATTTTCTGGAGGAGCAGTTGCGGCCTGAGTTATTGACGGCGGCTTGTGAGGCGGCGGGGCATTCTTATGAGTTGAGGTTGCGTGAGGGGTATGACCACGGGTATTACTATGTGGCGAGTTTTATTGGTGAGCATATTGCGTATCATGCGGGGGTTTTGGGTGGGGGGTAATGTGATTGGAGGGGAGTATGGAGGTGAAATGGTAGGCGGTGTTGGTGTAGAATGGTGTTGGGTGAATTATGGGAATTGGACAAAGGGTCAATCTTGTCTTGGTTTGCGTGGCCGTGTTTTTCGGTGGGTTGTGGTGTGGTGATTTGATGGGGGCGCCTAAGAAAGGGGAGGGAGGTAAGGAAAAGAAGGGGAATGGGAAGAAGAAGGTTGAGGCGAAGAAAGGGAAGAAGAAAAAGAAGCGGGTGAATAAGAAGCCGGTGGAGAATAAGAAGTGGGAGGCGATGGGGTTTACGCAGGGGGAGATTCGGCGGTTGCATGGGATGAAGCGGCGGTGGGAGCGGGCGGTGGTGCGGGTGAAGGGTTTAAGTGAATTGTTGAAGGATGCGCGGATGCGTGTGGGGGAGGAGTTGCGGAAGGCGCGTGATCTGGCGCGTGGTGGGGATGGGAAGGTTGCGTATCTGGATGAGTTGAAAAAGAAGGTGGCGAGTGC
>JANQQT010000218.1 GCA_028284925.1 Phycisphaeraceae bacterium
ACACGCCCCGAATCCACATCATCGCCCACGCCTTCCGATCCGCCCGTCGAAGCGATCCAAAAGCCCAAATACTCGCCCCGGCAACTATTGAATATGCAACCCCCCAATATACATATACCTTCCAGGCAATATCCCCCCACTCCCCTGCCATTAACCCCGTCTTGACGTAAAACAAGGCCGATACACCAAAACCGACCGGCGGCACCAACATCACCATCTTCACCCCATCCCCCAAACCCCACTCCTTCCTTTGGCCAACCTGATAATCTTCAGGATCCATATGTACATCATAACCTGATTCAATCTCCCTAGCACGATTACACAACCAGAGAATAAGACCATATATGCAACAAACCACTGACGACCTTGCACTTGGCTATCCGCATCATTGAACGAGTGCCGGTTTACCCAAGTCGCCGATCAAGTTGCTCATGTTGAGAATATCGAAGCCGAGACAATTGACGTATCAATAAGACGCAACGTGAAGTTCGGTGTTGAATCAATCGACCAACGCAGCTTGGCAGTCACTTCTGAGAAGTAGCCCAGAGTTTCCAGGCTTCTTCGAGGTCTTTTTCGTTGGTGTTGTAGAGCTTGAGAATGGTGGAGCGGGTTGTACCTTTCCCGTTGTCACGGAGGTGACGGGTGAGTTGCTCCCATTCGAGGGTTAGGCCTGTGAGGAGCTTGGCGAATGACCAGGCGTCGGCGTATTGCTCGAATTGCATGTTGATGGTGGAGTATTCGCTGATGAGTTTTCGGGGTGTGGGGTTTTTCTTTTCATTGAAGCGTTGGGCGACGGTTTTTTGCCAGGTATTTTTACCCTTGCCAAGTGCGCGGGTGGAGTAGGAGTAGACCATGACGGAGGGGTAGCCTGCACCCATTTCTTCGACCACATTTCCGAACCCTGTGACGAGCGGGTCGGGGCAGTTGTCTTCGGTGAGTTGTTTGATGTAGAGGTAGCCGACATCGAAAGCGGTGTAGTGTTTTGCTTTTTCGGAGGTTGGGCCATCCAGTTTGGCGCCGTTGACGTGACAGATGTTTTTGGAGAGAAGACCGGGTCCTGGGAGAGCGAAGACTTCGGGGTCTTTGCCATCGATTTGCGAGAAGGTGAAGCCGTCTTCGCGGAGGACGGCGTAGTAGGCCTTGATCCATGTTTCCCAATCGTACTGGTTGTCGATGATTGCGATGTGAGCGGATTTTGGGTTGAGTCCTTTGGCATACGTGCCGGGAAATCGGGTGATAACTTTTTCATTGACCGACTTGGCGAAGGGGACCATTGTTTCGCCTGTTTTTTTGGTGCAGATGAGTGTGATGTTGCCGCATTGGTATTGGATGAGTTGGAGTCCTGATTTGGCGATGGCGCGTTCGACGCGTTTGTATTGTGTGGCGTGGAAGTGTTTGTCTTTTCGCGGGCCGCATTTGGCTTTGGAGATGCGTTCGAGGTCGTCCGCTTTCTTGTCGACTTCGGACGTGGGCTGCGGGCCATCGGTGACGACTTTTCGGAGGGCGGTGATCTGGAGGTTTGAGAAACCGAGTGATCGGAAGGATCGGTCGGTGGATCGGTTGAGGCGCATTTTCAGACCGCTTGTTCGGGCTTGATTGAGTATGGACCAGTGAGGTGTTTTCTTGCGGTGAAGCTTGAGAATCTGTTTGGTGGTGAGGGGTTTGAGGGGGCCGATCTGGATTTTGGGCGGGTCGATCTTCGGGGCGGCGATGGATGCGAGGGGAATGGAGAAAAGGAGCGCCAGAGCGAAAACGGGGTTGAGTTTGGTCATGGGAGTACTCCGGGTATGCAGGCGGCGACGATGGGGGTGTTTGTACGGAGGTAATGATAACAGAGGGCGGGGTGGAATGCGATGGGGGATTTGGGAAGTTACGGTGGGAGCGCATAGCGGTAAGTTGTTCCTGATCCTGACAATCCAATGGCCTCTCGCAAGAGATGGAGGCCATTGGATTGTCAGGATCAGGAACCGTCAGGTTGGTTTGGAGTTTTGTGTGGTAGGGGCAGTTGAGGTGGCGCGGGTTGAGAGAGTTAGATTTAGTGGAAGAATCGGGTGCGCCAGAGCATTACGTAGAAGGCGTAGGTGATTAGCAAGGTGATCCAAGTACCGGTGAGGAGTAGGGCGATGCCGGTTTTTCTTTGTTTTGGAGCGGATTCGGTCGGTTTTCTACGGAGTACGCATATGCCCCAGATGACCATGGCCATGCCGGTTATCAGGATAAGGGTTTCGGGGATATAGAAGATGAATATGAAGAACCAGGGATAGGTTGAGGTCAGGGGTATGGGGTATGGGGTATGGGGTATGGGGTATGGGGTATGGTAGTTTTTATGAGCTTGGATATCTTCGGGCGGTTTTGTCGATTTGGGGAATGGGTATGCGTCAAGGGGGATTTGGGTTAGAATGGGGGTGGTGGGAATATGGCAGACGAGGGTATGGCGATGTTGAGGTTGTGTGACGGACAATATGACCGACGGGGATTTTTGAGGGTGGGGACCGCGGCGATGGGAGGATTGGGGTTGGGGAGTGTGATGGGGAGTAAGCTTGAGGCGGCAGTGGAACGGTTTAAGGTGATGACGGGGAAGAGTGTGGTGTTTCTGTTTCAGCATGGGGGGCCTTCTCAGTATGAGACGTTTGATCCGAAGATGGGGATGCCTGAGGGGATTCGGAGTGTGACGGGTGAGGTGAAGACGAAGTTGAAGGGCGTTACGTTTGGTTCGACGATGGGTCGGTTGGCGAAACTGGCGGACAAGTTTGCGGTGGTGAGGTCATTTCGGACGGGGTCGGGGAATCATGACATCAAGCCGATTGTGTGCAAGGAGACGCTGGGGGCGAATATGGGATCGATGTATGGTCGGGTGGCGGGGGCGATGAATGGAAAGACGCATTTGCCGCGTAACGTGGCACTGTTTCCGAGGTCTGTTGATGTGGAGCGTGGGGTGAGGCAGTCGGGTTTCGGGAAGTTTGAATCGACGGGTGGACTTGGGAGCGCGTACTCGCCGTTTATCGTGGGTGGGAAGGGAGATCTGGCGAAGGATATGACTTTGCGATTGTCGAAGAAGCGTTTGGATGATCGTAAGGCGTTGTTAAAAGGATTGGATGGTATTCGGCGTCAGGTGGATGTGAAGGGAGAGATGGGCGGGTTGGATAAACTTCAGGAGCAGGCGTTTTCGACGATCCTGGGTGGGGCGGTGGAGGCCTTTGATTTGAGTAAGGAAGATAAGCGGGTAGTGGCACGGTATGACACGGCGGGGCTGGTGAGGCCTGACCAGATCAGTCGGCAGTGGAATAACTATAATCATTATGTTGACAATGCGAAGACACTTGGGAAGTTGATGTTGCTGGCGCGGCGATTGTGTGAGAGGGGGGCGGGGTTTGTGACGGTGACGACTAATTTTGTCTGGGACATGCATGCGGATCAGAATAACGCAACGATGGAAGAGGGAATGCGTTACGTGGGTGTGCCGTTTGACCACGCGGTGAGTGCATTTATTGAGGATGTGGAGGCGAGGGGTTTGCGGGACAAGATATTGCTGGTGGCGTGTGGTGAGATGGGGCGTACGCCGAAGATTAATAAGAAGGGTGGACGGGATCACTGGGGGCGGGTGTCGCCGTTGATGTTGTATGGTGGGGGATTGAAGATGGGGCAGGTGATTGGTGAGTCGAGTCGGGATGGGGGTGAGCCTTATGGTGATGCGGTGGAGATATCGAACCTTCTGGGGACGGTGATGCACACGTTGTTTGATGTCGGGGAGTTACGGTTGGCGGAGGGGATACCGGTGGACTTGATGCGTGCGATGACCGAGTCGAAGCCAATAGCGGGCCTGCATTAAGCTTGGTGGTACGAATTGTTAGATTTTGAATAAACCAGGCAAAACCACCTACGGCCTAGTCATGTGTATATCCATATTTATTATAAAGGTTTATAGCGAAATTGCCGGCATTTTTCATATGTTCGAGCAAGATGCCAAGCTCGGGATATTTGCTTTTTCGTATATTCACGCTACATTTTAAGTGGACCCCGGAAGGGTGGCGTTAGCGCGTCCGCGTTGCGTCACCCTTTTTTTGTTGGACTGAGTTGGGGGGTGCCTCTTGTTGAAAGGGCTGGGGAGATTGGTGGGTGCGGGGTGACGGTTTCAGTCGATGTTTGTGGCGGCGGGGACGTTGAGGTCGTTGAATTTTTTGTTGAGCGTGTTTCGATTGATGCCGAGGAAGTCGGCGGATTTCGTCTTGACGCCACCGGTGCGTTCCAAAGCACGAGCGATGAGTTGCCTTTCGACCTCTCCGACGATCAGATCCCAGATCTCGCCTTCCCTCATGGCGTATTCCTCAATCGCCTGTTCAGAGAGCCTTCGGGCAAGTGATTCGATGGTTTGGGCCTGGTGTTTTTCGCGTCCCTGCTGGGCAAACATTCTGATCTGAATGGGCAGGAGGTCCTCGGTGAATTGTTCTGACTGCGCGAGCACGACGGCGCGTTCGATGGCGTTTTCGAGTTCGCGGACATTTCCGGGCCAGGGGTAGCGAAGGAGGACGTTCATGAGATCACGCGTGATGAGCTGGAGATTTCGGCTGTTCTCGGCGTTGTATTTGTCAAGGAAGTGATCGATGAGCTGGGGGACGTCCTCTCGCCTGGCGCGAAGCGGAGGGAGGTTGACGGTGACGACGTTGAGGCGGTAATAGAGATCTTCCCTGAAGTTTCCTTTTCTGACTTCCTCGGCGAGGTCGAGGTTGGTTGCGGCGATGACGCGTGCATCAACAGTGATGGTCTGGTGGTCGCCGACGCGTTCGAATTCGCGTTCCTGCAGGACGCGGAGGAGCTTGACCTGGAGTTGCATGTCGAGCGTGCCAATTTCGTCGAGAAAGATAGTTCCTCCATCGGCGGCCTCGAAGCGGCCGATTTTGTCTCTTATTGCGCCGGTGAATGAACCTTTAATGTGTCCGAAGAGTTCGGATTCCAGGAGTGTTTCCGAAAGCGCGCCGCAGTTGACACGTACGAAGGGTTTCTCGCGGCGAGGAGAGTTGTAATGAACGGCTTTGGCGATGAGCTCCTTTCCTGTTCCCGTTTCGCCAAGAAGAAGGACTGAGGCGCGGGACGCGGCGACCTGTCCGATAGTAGCAAGGACTTCCATCATGGCGGGACTTGTTCCGATGATGTTTTCGAACCGGTATTTGGAGTGGAGGTTTTCGCGAAGCTGACGGTTTTCCTCAAGCCATTGGTCTTTTTCGAGCTTGACAAGCTGGTTGATGTGGATGGCCTGGGCAATGTTGGCGGTGATGATACGCAGGAGTCTCTCGGCTGCGTCAAGTCGAGCCTGGTTGGTAAAAGGGAGCGTGGCAGTGAGTGCGCCAACAGTCTTGTCTTCGATTTTGATGGGGATGCAAATGAAGGACCATGTCTGGTCGGTGGGAAGTTGAGCCATGGCGCCGGTGCGGTTGAGAAAGTCGGGATCGTTGGCGATATCTGCGACGACACGTGGTTCACCTGATTGGACGACCTGTCCGGTGACGCCCTGGCCGAGACTGTAGAGTCCGCGCTGCATTTCGGAGTCGGAAAGTCCGATTGCGGCGACGATGCGGAGTTGGTCGATTGCCTCGTCTTTCAGGACGAGTGAGGCGCGTTTGATGCCTAATTGCTGCTGGATCAGTGAGATTACCTGGTCAAAAAGGGCGTCAAGCTCAAGGCTGCTGCCTAGAATCTCGCTAAGGTCTTCAAGAATGGCTATTTCCTGCTCTATACTGCTCATAGATGCATAATAATTAAGCGTCTCATGCTTGTCAATGACTATTATTGAGAATTAATTTTCGGTTAAGCTGTTTTTTTGGGAATAGACGTTTGGTGGTTCAAAGCAGTGTAAAAGGCGCTTGGCCGACTATTTTTTACGATGAGTGCGTATGAATTCTGTCTTGAAGGATGGGTGAATTCACTATGTGGCTTTAGGTGTGGGGCACGATCGACCTATCTGGAAGTGCATATAGACTACGTGGTAACCGTGGGATTGATCCGTGCTTTTCAGGATCGTGAAATTCGTCAAAGGCACTGGTTCTATCAGGTATGTTCGTATGGCGCGGGTGTGTTATGTAACGCACGACGCCACAGATTGATACCCCCCCAGAGGCGGGGCGGCTGATACCAGCTTGATGTATTGGTCGCCCCAATTTTTTCCGTAGCGCATCGAACTAGATCCGATATTCGATGTTCCCGATGATTATTGAGATTAGAGAACGTGTCTTGAGAAATAAAAAAGCCCCGGCCTGAGCCGGAGCCTGGTGGTGTGTTTGTCGTGGATCTTCCGGGGACCGGAGCGTTTAGTCTTTGAGGGGGCGGATCCAGATGTTGCGGAAGCGGATGGGGTTGCCGTGGTCCTGGAGTGAGAGAGGGCCTTTGGGGCCGTGGGGTCGGTAGGTGGCGACGCGTTTGTGGGCAGCCTGCCCCCAGATTTTGAAATGGTCCTGAACGAGTACGCCATTGTGGAGGACGGTGACGGTGGCGGGCCGAACCACCTTGCCGTTCTTGAAGAGGGGGCGTTTGAAGATGATGTCGTAGGTTTGCCATTCGCCGGGTTTTTTGGAGGCGTTGACGAGGGGTGGGTTTTGGCCGTAGACGGAGGCGCATTGGCCGTCGGCGTAGGTCCTGTTCTTGAACGAGTCGAGGATCTGCACTTCGTACATGCCCATGAGGTATACACCTGAGTTGCCACGGCCCTGTGAATTGCCTGAGACTTTGGAGGGGGTTGCAAATTCGATGTGGAGCTGGCAGGAACCGAATTGGTCGCGTGTCCGGATGGAACCTGTGCCGTTGACTTCGGCGTAGCCGTTTTCGACTTTCCATGAGGCTTTGTTGTTCTTGCCGGTCCATTTGTCGAGGTTCTTGCCATCGAAGAGGACGATAGCGTCGGAAGGTGGGGCGGCGGTTGCGTCACCGGGTGTAATGACTTTTGGGGCCGGCCGTTTCATGTCATGAACAGCCCATGCGCGGTTGGCGAGGCCTTCTTTCTCGGCAATCTTGGCGGCATCGGTGGAGAGAGAAATGGTGATGAGGGATGTGGCAATGGCCGCGAGGGCGATGAGGGTGGTTATGGATTTCATGGGGTAGCTCCTGCTATTTTTGGGGGAATTTTGTAGGGGGTGGTGAAATCTATCGTTGGAGGAAATTGTATCAGGTTTCCGGTGTGCGGTGGGGTGTAATGAATAAGGTTAGAAGTTCCTGATCCGGCGACATGAATGCCCTTCATTTATTACAAGAGGGCGTTCAGATGGCGGGGTCAGTGTGTGCAGCCACCTTGATGAAAGTGGCGCGGCGGTGATACGGCGCGTGTCGGGAGGAGAGATTCGTCTTGCGAGGTCAGGGGATCAGGCCTGTTGGTCATCTGAGTTTGTGCGTCGGACTGTTCCTCCAACGACAAGGGCGGCGGCAATGATTAGCAGATTCTTGATGATGTACTGGCCTTCCATGGTGAGCCCATAGGGGATTCTGCCGTCCTGGAACGTCACATTGGGGAGGGTCACCAGTGGCATGAATGTTCCGGCCATTTGCAGGGCGAGCAAGCCGATGGCGATACGAAGTGTTTTGGATGAAAGAAAGGTAAGACCGATGACGACTTCCCACCAGCCTATCACGATCAGCCAACTCTCACTTGAAAGCAAGGGCATCCAGTCGACGGTCATCAGGACCAGCGGTTCGGCCGGCGAAATTCCCAGCGGTTTAAGGATGCCAAACCAGATGAAGATCACGGCCAGGGAGTATCGCAGGCTTGATGTTCCGTAGCATCGCATGAAGCGGGCGATGTGACGATCCAGATTGTCGAGTCCTGAAGGCACGGCCAAACTCCTTTCGGCGGTGGAATTGTCCGGGGCGTTCCTGGCGCGAAGTGCGCTCAAGCGGATTCGTCCGGTTTTTCAAGGGTTTCCAGATATCGCGCCAAAAGGCGGTCAAGTCGTTTGAACTCGCTTTCGGTTAATCCGCCGGTGAGCCTGTCTAAGTTTGCGACGTGATCGGTCACTGCCGCATCAATGAGTTGGAATCCGGGATTGGTAAGAGCAATCCGGAAGCCGCGCCCGTCCTCGGGGTTCCGGATGCGTTTGACAAGGCCTGCTTTGACAAGTTGGTCGATTCGATGCGTCATCGTTCCTGAGGTGACCATCGTGTTGGCCATCAGCTCGCCGGGTGAGAGTTGGTGGGGAGGGGCGGACCTGCGAAGCGTGGCGAGAACATCGAAACTGGCAAGATTCAATCCGTGCCGTGCAAAGACGGTCTCCATTTCTCGCCCGAGGTGCCGACCGATGCGCTTTAGGCGGCTGGTCAGGCCCATTGATGTCACATCAAGATCGGGACGCTCGCGTTTCCACTGTTCGAGAATGTTGTCTACATGGCTCATATCCGAATTTTACCATTTATTTATCTTGAATTCAAGAAACATATCTTGACTTCGAGACAAATGGATTATATCTTGAGTTCAAGATACTTAGAAAGGAGCAAGCCATGACCCATTTACCCACCCCAAGACCCGCCTCTGAGGTTCTGACCATTGCTGTTTTTGGTGCATCCGGCGACGTGGGTCGCCGCCTGATCGCGGAGGGCGTTCGACGCGGGCACCGCATGACGGCCGTTGGTCGTCGAGAACCTGAGGCCGGTACTCACGACAGTGTCGTCATTCCATTAATACGTGACGTGGAAAACGATGAGAATCTGGCATCCGTCATCGAATCCCAAAACGTCGTCATTTCTGCTCTTCGCCCTCGGGACGGAGAAGAACCCAAACTCGTTGATCTCACCGCTCGAATCGTTGGTTCGGCCATCGCGACGGACACCCGCTTCATCGTTGTTGGCGGCGCCGCCCCACTGATCTTGCCGGACGACCCATCCCACACGGTTTTGACAGCGCCCGGATTCCTGCCTGAATCCACGCGGGCCATCGCCCAGGCTTGCCAGGATCAACACGATTGGGTCTGCCCTCGACTTGGGGCACTGGGCGTCTATGTCTGCCCGTCAGCGATGCTCACGCCGGGTGTTCGCACCAGCAGGTACCGCGTTGGCAGTGATACGCTCCTGACGGACGATCAGGGCATCTCACGCATCTCGATGGAAGATTTTGCAGTCGCATTAATGAACGAAGCGGAGAACGGATCACACATCGGAAAACAAATGACGGTTGGCTACTAACCACGAAAGGATTAAATCATGTTGAAGACCAAAGTTGATCATGAAGTTTGGATGGTACAACAGCATCATCACGCGCAGGTTAGCGGATTTCTCGCAGCCCATTGGGGTGGGAATAATCGGTTTGCTCATCCCGGCGATTATCCCGGTTCAACAGATCCTGCTCGTTGGCGGGATGAAGTCGTGCTCGGGATCGCCGAACACGACAATGGCTGGTGGGAAGAAGAAGCCATTCCTCGCATCGCCTCAGACGGTTTGCCGGTGGGCGTAGGTGAAGCGGCATCCCCCACAGAGGAAAATGAATTCGCAGCCTGGCGATCGGGCGGCTTTGATCGATGGCGGCAGGGTATTCAACGACTTGCCGGGCCGCATCCGTATGGCGCTCTGCTGGTCAGTCTTCACGCCTATTGGTTATATGCTGTGAACTATCCTGATCTCATTCCGAAAGATACAGACGCGCATCGTCATTTCGTTTTCGGTGCGCCCGAAGTGGCTGCCGGGCTTATTGGAAACAAAGCAGAAGCGCGAGCTTTTCTGAAAGAGCAGGCGGACCTGCAGGCTGAACTAAAGGCCCGGCTTATGCGCGATCCCGTCATGGCGGCCGCGGTCAATCCAGAGCACCTTGCGCCCCATCGTCGCTTGCTGCAACTGCTGGACTCGATGTCACTCTATTTAGCGTTGAACGATACGGAAACCCATACGTTGGGCGATGTGCCTCGAAGCAGTTGGTCGGATCGATGCACGATCCAATGGCGACGCAAGAATGCAAGAACAATTTCGCTTGATCCCTATCCGTTTGAGATTGACGGGCTCGTCGTTTCGATGCCAACCCGCGTGGTTCGCGAGGAAAAGACGATCACGCCCAATTCGCACTATCCTCCGTTGACGAGGCTTCATGCAACAAAATTACAAACCATTGACTTCACCTTCACAAGCGGATGATCGATCCGATCGAACCTTTGGAGGTATGCCTTTGCCCCCTATTCGACACCACCATCAATGTGAGTGTTGAGATATCCTGCGATATGCTCCGTGTTGTCAGGAGGCCCCGGACGGCGGGGCGGCGTTGCGGTGTGCTTTGTTGATGACGGCAATAAGAATAAATGAGATTTGAAGAAGGAGGAACCAGGCGATGAGCTTGGAGAACGGCACGATGGACCAGGATTCGGATTGGGAGGGGTAGATCCATGTTTTGGTATACGTCCCGATATTCTCCGCGAAGTAGATGAAGAGTGAGACGAGGGCAATTCCGAGGATAAGCGGCATGTGGCGGTGGGTTTTGTTAGGTTTGAAGAAAATGGTGATTCTTCCAAAGATTAATAGTGAGGCGAGGAGGAGCGGGTAACGAAGGTCGAGGGTGTAATGGTGTGTGAAGAAGTTAATGTAGATGAGCGTGGCGAGAGGAAGCGTGAGCTTGGGAGAGGGAAAGGAGGAGAAGTGGAAGTTGAAGATTCTCCAGACCCGCGCAAGGTATGAGCCGACGGCAGAGTACATGAACCCTGTGAATAGCGGAACGTTGAGAATTTTGATGGCGGCAGGCTCGGGGTAACACCAGGAGTTGATGGCGGGATGGGTCTTAAAAAGCTCCATGGCCGTGGCGATGATGTGGAAGAGGATGATGACAAGGATCTCCCTGGGATGCTCGAGCTTAAACGCGATCAGGAAGATTTGGGCGAGAACGGCTGCAATAAAGAGAAAGTCATAGCGGTGAAGGGAGGTGAGAGGGTAATAGAAGTGGGTGATGATAAGAAGCGCGAGGATGAAGCCTGCGAAGGCGGAGGCATTCGCTTGTTTCAGACCAAAATAGAGAAAATCGATGATAAAGGTTTTGAAGGGTGAGGATGTGGATGTGCGATCAGACGTCGATGAAGTCACGGTGGGCATGATTTGGGGTTGTACGTGGCGAAGAGGTGATCGGTTCAGGGGATTTCAAAGTCGTTTTTCTGAGCAAGTTTTTTAAGTCGATTGAGGCTGATGATGCAGACCAGGCGTTTCTTTCTGGAGAGGATGAATTTGAAGGTAAGTTCACGCATGACTTTGTTGACGGCCTGCCGTGTGGCGCCGACGAGGTCCGCGAGATGTTGTTGGGTAATTCGAATGTCGACGGCCCATCCGTGTTCGCATTTGTCGCCATAGAATTTGGCGAGGTAGAGGATAGTTTCAATCACGCGTTGTCTGACAGGTTTGAACATCAGCGATTCGAGACGGAGCGAGAGTGTTCGCTGTCTGTCCTCAAGTTGCTGAATAACGGTGGAGGCGAAGTCCGGGTATTTCTGGAGAAGATGATTGAAGTGTTCGCGTGAAGCCAAGAGCAGTGTGGTGGGTTCGAGGCACTCGATGGTATGGGTTTGCCCATCGGATTCCGCCTGATAAATGTTTCCAAAGATGTCGCCTTCCGAGAGGATGGCTTCGATGAATCGCCTGCCGATCCAGTTTGGCCGGCAGAGATTGGCAGCGCCGGACGCGATGATGCAAATGTCCTGCCTGAGTTCCGAAAGGAAAAAGGTGTCTTTTCTTTTGAGGGATTGGGATTTGAAGGGGGCGACGGCGGACGGCTGATCTTCCGGAGGGATCTGGGCGAGAAGATCGAGGGCGGAACAGTACCAGAGATTGGATTTGGGATTCGGCATGGCGGGATTCTGTTTTGGTGGTGTATGAATACTAGTTTAAGGGGGATTTTTTCGGGAAGTGTCATCTAGGTGACAGAAACGGGTGTTGATATTCCGTATAACGGTAAGGACCAGGAAAATTTGCACGGGTTGGCGCTGCTGTGTTGGCAGAGCCAACCCTTGTTTTTTGTGAAGAAAGTGAGTTTTTCCGATGAGAAAGTCAAGATGGACAAGAGTACGGGCCGTTGTTGCCGCAGTTGCGATGATGCTGGTTTGGGGAAACGCCTCGCATGGTGCGGAAATTGAGGTGAAGATTGAGAACTTACAGGGGGATGGTGGACTGTTTTTTACACCGGTTTGGATCGGCGCACATAACGGGACATTTGATTCCTATACCACAGGTGAGCCGGCAAGCAATTTTCCGGGCTTGGAGGAGATCGCGGAACTTGGGAATACAGGCCCCTTATCAACAGGGTTTTTGAATGGATCGGCGGGTTTGGCGGGTGGCGTCGATGCAACGGTGATAGCTGCCGGTGGTGCGGCGCCGGTGTTTGAACCGGGTGAAAGTGAAACGTTCGTGCTGGATGTTGGTGATGCGAGCGTGAATCGGTATTTCAGTTACGCAACGATGGTGATTCCGTCGAATGATCTGTTTTTTGCGAATGGATCGCCCGTGGCGCATCAGTTGTTTGATGCCGGTGGGAACTTTACCGGGCCTCTGGTCATTAACATTTTTGGGAATAATGTGATTGACGCCGGTACAGAGGTTAATGACATTCTCGGCGGAGCAGCGTTCAGTGCGAATGGCGGCCCAAGCGCGGATGAAAACGGATTGATTGCGAATTTGTTTGCATCAGACCCGGGCGGCGTGTACCTGGGATCGCTGGTGGGTAGCCAGACAGTGACCGGCGCGACGATTACGGAGCAGTTGGGCGCCGCAACACCATTGGCGCGGATTACGGTTGGACAGGTAATCCCCGAGCCGGGCGTGGTGGTGATGTTGGGAGCGGGTGTTGTAGGATTGTTGATGCGGCGAGGAAGAAGGGAGGTGGGGGTGGTCTGATGTAGTCGTTTTTTGGGCAATAAGGGGCGGAGTGAGGAAGGAGGCGGGGGGTGAGGGTGAGAGCGAGGGGTGAGGGGAGGAGGTGGTTTTTTGGGAGATGCTGGTGCGTGTGAGTGCCGCCTTAGGCAACGTCGGGGCCGGCGGTGGAGGTGTCGGTCGGCACGTGCTGGTTGGTATGGCCCGTGATTTTCATGATGGTTGACTCGTCAAGCGATATGTCCTTGAGTTGCTCGATGCCGTTGGGGTGAACAACATCGTAAACGGCGGGATCATGGAAAAGGGGTTGGATTGAAGAGGGAATATGGTCGAGAGGGTTGGACGCATTGGAATTGGAAGACTTTGCTTTGGACCCCGTGGTCGTGGATTTTACCGGTTTGGGTTTGGGATATTGGATCAGGTTCACCTCATGCGGATTTTCCTTGAGGTAGTCGGCCAAGTCAGGCCAGCGAAGCGAAAGGGTTGCCCATAGAGCGAGGGCGCGGTTGTCGATCTGGCCGCTTGTTCCGGCGAGGATGGTGATGGATTGTTGAATACCGAAGGCGTTGACGAGGCGTTTGAGCGCCCTCGGATTGGGTTCGAGAAGAGGTGCGAAGGAGAGGAGAAGGTGTTGCTCCATCTGTTTCTGCATGTCAGATTCGGCAAGACGTAGTACGGCTGCGTGACGTATGGCCTGTTGCTGTTTGGGCGTCTGCGCGCTTTTGATTTTCTCCTCGATCTCGGTTTGAGATGTAACACTCTTGAGCTCGGTTTGGGCCTCGGCCAATTCCTGGGTGTAGTCAAGTACGATACGATCCGCTTCCGGCGTCTTCTCAGGGTCTTGTTTTTCCGCGATGAGGTGTCGCCAGTACTTCTCAAGCTGACGGGAAGGCAGTGTAGGTACAGCGATGGACATCTGGAAAATCTTCTCAAGGAACAGGTGACCCAGCGGACGACCCGGGGCATTGACGGCTGGAGCGTGTTCCTTGTAGATCTGTTCGTAACTGTTGCATATCCAGCGTCTGTCCGCAGCGAAGATATACGTGACCGGCGCATTGTGGTAGAGGGTCTGAATGGATTCGATGAGATCGACAAGGTACTGCGCGGAGCATCGATCGGCATCGTCGATAAAGATGATGACCGGCTTGCTGATCCAACGGATAAGGTCGCGAAAGTGGTTGGATAGGATACGTGTCGGGTTCTTCTGTGTTTCGGTGAATGTCTTCGCAGCCTTGGCCGAGCCCGGAAGAAGTGTCCGACGAACGGTTAGACCAATTCCTCCAAGAAGTACGAGGAACGAAAAAATGGTATGAAGTGCTTTTGCAGTGGCGGAGAATTTATCGAGAGAGAAAAAGGGGATAGCGAGTAATATGAGAAATATGACGCCAACGGTGATGTATGACCCACTTCCCTGTTTGATGCGCCAATCCAATTCCTTCCATCGGATCGACTTGCCTTCGCGTGTCTTAGGTCCAAGCTGCTGGACGGCCTGGTGGTAGGTTTGGTTCATCAGGGACCACCAGGGGACGCCTAGTTTCTGCTGTTGCCAGGCATTGAAGTCAATGACGATGGATTGCGGTTTGTTGTTTTCGTTACGCTCGAGAAACTCATCCTTGAGAAAGTTGAGGATGGTGGACTTCCCCGACCCCCAGGGCCCGTGAAGATTAATGAAGAACGGTATCGGCTTACCCTCGGCTTGCGTGCGTAAGGTTTGGATACGTCGAGCGAGCGCCTGTGCGAAGGGGCGACGTTGCAGGAGATCGATGGTGGCAGGTTGATCGGTGTGTGTTGGCGTGTTGGTATTACCCGTTGCGGGTTGCGTTGATCGACCTCGGCCCTCCGACTTCCCTTCAGGTGTTGAACCGCCGGGCCCTTCTTCGACGAGAATCGGGTGGATCTGGTCGAAGACTCTGGGGTTGTGGACGCAGATGGTCAGGTCAGTTTCCGATTTGCCATCGAGGAAGCCATCGCGAAGGGCCCGAACGGCGTCGAGATGGGGAATTTTTCCAGTACCGGAACCGAGGATGGGCGTTGCAATGTGTTTGATCCCGGGGCGTGTAGCAGTATCAACGGCGATGCGCTGGGCGATGGTTTGAATGACGGCTGTGGTGGTTGTTCTTCCGGTGGAGACAGTGACGGCGTGAAAGACGCGTTTAGCCTCAGGTTCGTTGGACGCTGCGCCCGCGTCAATGAGATGACCCAGCTCGAAATTCCCGTGCGCGGGAATAGGAAGATAGTTTTGATTGAGTGAATCTTTGGTGTAGCTGCTGACGTTTCCGAGATGGTCGATGGGAATGACATAAGCATCGGCGGGCACGGCATAACAATCGGCGAGCGTGAGGTAGATGGCAGCTGAGTCGGATCGGGCAATGATGACAGGTTGGTGAGATTCAGTTTGGGTAGCCGTCTGCGTTTGCTTGACGGTCTGTTTTTTGGCCGTCTTCTTTTTCGTGGTTTTTTTCTTCGTTTCCTTCTTTTTCTTCTTTTCAACCACGGGTGGGGGTTCAGATTTAGTGTCTTCAGCAATTGGAGTGTCTGCATGTATTACGTTGCCACTTTCGCCAAGTTGAGAGAGTTCCCAATAGGTCTTGTCATCTCGGATGCATATTGTGAATTCCACGGAATGCCGGGCTTGCGCGAGGCTGCGGAAGAAAACTTCCAACAGGACTTCAGGGTTGAAATATTCGGACGGAATAATTTCAGCCGCGATGGCAAGTCGGTTGTGTCCAACCTCCGGATTCATATAGGACGCAATGTTCTGTCCCAGGCTTCGGATTTCACTTAAATCGATGGATCGATCCTCCCCGCTCGTGATTGCGTAAATGAGTTCGAAGGGAGGCCCGTTTGAATGGTTTGGGACGGCCACCATTTCTGCGGGTTTGTACTTTTCGTGCGGCAGTAGAGGCAGCTTGCGTTCCGCTATTTCATGCAGGATCGATGGGTAAGGTTGCCCATCAGGGCCCGCCGGTAAAACGTAGACCGACGCATCGGTTTCAAAAACCGACCCCAGCATGATCTTGATATCGATAACGCGATCGGAATCCTCGATTCTCGCGATGTGGGTTTCTGGATAATTCGGTCCATCGGACATTATTATTTTGGTCTCCGGTCGTATAGGAGATTGGCTGCATTATGTTAATGGAAATCTAAATTGGACGGAAGAGAGGTCGAACGGGCCATCGGGAGTTTTGGGGATGCAGTGAGATGGGTATGATTACGGCAGACGTTTCAGGGTGAAGAGGATTGTCTTATGCCGGCAACTCGGACAATACGCAAAAGTCTGTTGTGGAATCTGATTCTGCTGATTGTGTTGTTGGGTGGGTCGATTGTGACGGTGAGCGTGGTGGGCGTGCGGCGTGCGGTGGGGACGTTGTCGCGTGCATTAATTGACGGCACGCTGGACCGGACGGAAAGCGAATTGCGGGAGTTTTTCGAGCCGGTGCGAAGAAGTTTGTTGCTGGTGAAAAGCTGGGGTGAAGGTGGTCAGATCAGGATTGAATCGACGGAGGACATGATTGAGTTGTTCCAGCCGGTGATCTTGCAGCACCCTCAGATATCAAGTCTGATCGTGGCGGATGAGCGCGGGCACGAGTTCATGCTGCTGAGGCGCAAGGGAGGCTGGCACGTAAGACAAACGGGGGCGGAAGAGGATCTGGCGGTGAAGATCTATACGACCTGGGAGGATGGGGAGGTGGCGAGAAGGGCGATAAGGAGGCGGGATGAAGTCGGACGGGAGTATAACCCGAAGACCCGGCCCTGGTATGTGGGAGCCGTCGAAGCCCACAAACGATGGGTCAAAGGAGGAAAGAAGGTGCATCGTGGCCGGCACCACGGGCACGGCAAGCACCGGAGCGCGCTGGCCGACGGTCGCGATGCGCACGATCATTTATCATGGACCGACCCTTATGTGTTTCATACGACACGGCAGACGGGGATTACAGCGTCAACGATGTACGACGGCGGAGATGGGATGAATTATGTGATTGCGGTGGATGTTCTCTTGGAGGATATTTCAGCGTTTACGATGAAGCTGGAACCGAGCGAGAGGGGAATGGCATTTATCGTATCGGATAAGCGACAGGTCATCGGGTTGCCACGACATGAACGATTCAACGATGAAGCGGGCCGGCGCGAAGGCATGTTGAAGGAGCCGCCGGAGTTGGGGATTGAGGTATTGCGTGACGGGGCCGCGGCGATCGAAGAATTGCAAGCCAACCAGAAGATGACGTTGGACGAGGGAATTGTGCGGATTCGATCGGAGGGCGAGTATTGGTGGGCCGGTGCGAAGCGATTTGATGTGAGTCCGGGACGTTATGTATGGATTGCGGTGGCCGTGCCGGAGGTGGATGTATTGGGTGATCTGGTTTATATGCGGTGGGTCATTATTTCGCTGATTCTGATTGCGCTACTGGTGGCCGTATGGCGTGCGTTGGCGATGTCACGGGGGTACAGTGAGCCGATGGAAGCGTTGGTAGCGAGGAGTGACCGGATAGCGAAATTGGATTTGGGCGAACGAGAGGCGGTGGATTCGCATGTGAAGGAGGTTCAGGCATTGGCGACGGCACAGGACCGGATGACCAATGCGCTGGCGAGCTTCTCGCGTTATGTGCCAACCGAAGTGGTAAGACAACTCGTGTGGATGGGTGAGGCGGCGAAGATCGGAGGACGAAGCGAAGAATTGAGTGTGTTGTTTACGGATATTGTGGGATTCACATCGATTGCCGAGGGAATGGAGCCTGAGGAGGTAACGAAGCATCTGGAGGAGTACTTCGATGAGTTATTGCGCGTTTTGCAGGCCCATCGAGGAACGATAGACAAGATGGTCGGTGATGCCGTAATGGCGTTCTGGGGGGCGCCCGTGCATGATGAGTTTCACGCGACAAATGGTGTGGCGGCAATGCTGGCGGCGGTGAATCGCCTGGACGAAGTGAATAACGTATGGCGCGAGAAGGGAATGCCAGTGCTGGATACCCGATTCGGAATGGCCAGCGGTAAGGTAATGGTGGGGAACGTGGGATCAAAGTCAAGGTTAAGTTATACCGCGATCGGTGACACGGTCAACCTGGCCTCACGGATTGAGGGTGTGAACCGGATGTATGGCACGCGGATCCTGGTAGCGGAAGGGACAAGGGAGTCAGCGGATGACTTGTTCGTGTATCGACTGGTGGATCGCGTAGCGGTAAAAGGGAAGAAGGAGGGCGTTGGGGTTTATGAGGTGATGGGTTGGAAGGAGGATGTGGACGAAAATGCGGTGGAGTTTGTGAAGGTGTATGAGGAAGGATTAGGGTTGTATCAGGCAGGGAAGTTTGGGGAGGGGAGGGAGGTATTGGTAGGTGTTGGCGAGAGGTATGTACGGGATTTGTCAGTGATGAGGTTGAGGGGGTTGTGTGAAAGAGGGATGGAGGGGGGTGTTGGGGAAAGTTGGGATGGGGTGACGAGGCTGGATTGGAAGTAAGGTGGGGAAGGGTATGTTAGGATTTGTGTTTTAGTTTCGGATTGTGGTGAATGCAAGAGA
>JANQQT010000219.1 GCA_028284925.1 Phycisphaeraceae bacterium
TCACTCCTGAACAGGCTACCCACCATGAAAGCCATGCTCCTCACCGAGTACAACAAGCTCGAGCTTACGGACCTACCAGAACCCACCCTCGAACCCGACGACGTCCTCATTCGCGTCGCCGCCTGCGGTATCTGCGGCTCGGACATTCACGGCCTCGACGGCTCCACCGGCCGACGCATCCCACCCCTCGTCATGGGACACGAAGCCGCCGGTACCGTCGAAAAAACCGGCGACAACATCACCGACCTCCCACAAGGCGCCCGCGTCACCTTCGACTCCATGGTCTCCTGCGGCAAATGCGCCTTCTGCATCGCCGGCAAGGCAAATCTTTGTGAAAACCGCCGCGTCCTCGGCGTCTCATGCGATGAATACCGACAACACGGTGCCTTCGCCGAATTCGTCAAAGTCCCACGCCGCGTCGTCTACCCCATCCCCGATTCCCTCTCCTTCGAACACGCCGCCATGATCGAACCCGTCTCCGTCGCCTTCCACGCCGTCAACCTCCTCCCCATCGATATCGGCGACTCCGTCGTCGTCATCGGCGCGGGCATGATCGGCCTCCTCGTCGTCCAATCCCTCAAACTCGCCAGCTGCAATCCCATCATCGCCGTCGACCTCGACCAACAAAAACTCGACCTCGCCAAATCCCTCGGCGCAACCCACACCTTCCTCGCCAGCGATGACACCCCCGCCCAAATCCGCGAAATAACCAATGGTCAGGGCGCAAAACTCGCCGTCGAATGCGTCGGTGCAACCAATCCCATCCAAACCGCCGTCGACTCCATCGCCAAAGGCGCACACCTCTGCCTCGTCGGCAACCTCTCTCCCAACATCGACCTTCCTCTCCAGTCCATCGTCACACGCGAAATCACCCTCCACGGCTCTTGCGGCTCCAATGGCGAATACCCCGCCTGCATCGACGCCCTCGCCTCCAAAGCCATCAACGTCGAACCCCTCATCTCCGCCAAAGCTCCACTCGAAGAAGGCCCGGAACTTTTCAACCGACTCTACAACAACGAACCCGGACTCATGAAAGTCATCCTCCAACCCTAAACTTATTCCCTCCAACGAAACGCCACACGCCACCCACATCCAACACCAACCTCGGAACACAACCCCATGACCACCCAACTCTTCGACCTCACCGGCAAAACCGCCGTTGTCACAGGAACTTCCCGAGGCCTCGGCCAATACATGGCCCGCGCCCTCGCCAAAGCCGGCGCAAACCTCATCCTCACCTCCCGTGACAAATCCTCCCTCACCGATTTCCAAACCGAACTCAACGACGCCGGCACAAAGGCCCTCGCCCTCGATCTCGACGTCCAATCCTACGACTCCATCCAGACCTTCGCCGACGCCGCCGCCTCCGAATTCCCCAAGATCGACATCCTCGTCAACAACGCCGGCTGCAATGTCCGCAAGCCCGCCGCCGAAGTCTCATGGGACGACTGGAACCTCGTCGTCAACACCAACCTACGAGGCTCATTCTTCGTCGCACAGGCCGTCGCCAACCGCTCCATGATCCCCAACAACTACGGACGCGTCATCAACATCGGCTCCGTCACCTGCGTCGCCGGTTACGCCGGCATCACCCCATACTGCGCCTCACGCGGCGGCGTCAAGCAAATGACCGCCTCCCTCGCCGACGACTGGGGCCCTCACAACATCACCGTCAACTGCCTCGCCCCCGGCTGGTTCAAGACAAAACAAAACGCCGTCCTCTACGAAAACCCCGAATGGGTCGAATACATCTGCGACCGCATCCCCCTCAACCGCCCCGGCCAACCCAACGACCTCGATGGCACAGTCGTCTTCCTCGCCTCAGACGCCTCAACCTACGTCACCGGCCAAACCCTCCTCGTCGACGGCGGCATCTCCACCGGCGCCACAAAAGCCACCGTCGACTGACTCTGTATACCAATCATGCGTCATTGGAGAATCGGTCAACAGTTATTACATCTGAATTGAGAGATTCGGACACAGTCTATATGATGACGTGTAAAATCGATGTAGTTGATTGCAAGCGTTTAATCGGCCAGTCTCGGATTAATTCGGAGAAATCAACATGGGGTTTTTGCACTGGTTACGATTTCGATCAGAAAAGAGTATTCGTGAAGAAAATCGATTGGCATGCGAAACTGTAGAGTCTACGTTTGAGAGTAGCTGTCCAAATTATCGCATAGACGAGATCCGATTTCGTGGAGAGGAAAATGGCGTTTCATATTTCGTTGTGATTTATGAGATAAGGGGTCGCAAATCCAAGCCATTGCCATACAAACTGTATGCCGTTTGCGATGGCACTGCGACAGAAGTTAAAAGTCAGGATCATCCACGATTTGCGTTGTTATCGCGAATATAGGTGATTCGTTTCGAATTTCAATTCTCCACCTGGCCTCCAGCAACCGTATTCTCGGCAAAATCGTCGCAGTTGATGGTTTCTGCTCATCGATCTGTTTCATTACATTCCCCACCCTTTCAATCGCGTTATAATTCATGCACACCTCTCACGTAAAAGGAGCCTCCCATGTCCTCTTCCCCCTCCCGCCGCTCCTTCCTCAAATCCACCACCCTCACAACCACCACCGCCACCTCCCTCCCCTTCCTCCATTCCCTCCCCCACGTCACCGCCGCAGAAGCCGACCTCCAGGGCGGCCTCGCACCCGTCGCCAAAGACATCGAACCCCTCGTCAAGCTAATAGAAGAAACCCCCCGCGACAAACTCATCGCCCAATTCGCCCACCGCATCAAAAAAGGCCTCTCCTACAAAGACGCCCTCGCCGCACTCCTCCTCGCCGCCGTTCGTAACGTCCAGCCACGCCCCTCCGTAGGCTTCAAATTTCACGCCGTACTCGTCGTCAACTCCTGCCATCTCGCCTCCATCTCAGGCCCCGCCACCGACCGCTGGCTACCCATCCTCTGGGCCATCGATAACTTCAAATCCGCCCAGGCCCGCGACATCCGCGAAGGCGACTGGACACTCGGCAAGCCCGACACCAAAAACCTCCCACCAGCCCACAAAGCGCCCGCCGCCTTCATCTCCGCCATGGAAAACTGGGACGTGCCTGCCGCCGACCGCGCCGTCACCTCCCTCGCACGCAATGCCACCATCAATAAAACCGCCGAACTCTTCTTCCAGTTCGCCTCTCGCGACTACCGCTCCATTGGCCACAAGGCAATCTATGTCGCCAACGCCTTCCGAACTCTTCACGTCATAGGCTATCGCTACGCCGAACCCGTCCTCCGCTCACTCGCCTACGCCCTCCTCAACCACCGCGGCCGAAAAAATCCCTCCAAAAACCAATACCCCGAAGACCTTGCCTGGCGTCACAACCTCACCCTCGCAAA
>JANQQT010000220.1 GCA_028284925.1 Phycisphaeraceae bacterium
TCCCCCGCGCATGCTCCTCAAACTCACCCGATACCTGCTCCAGAAACGCCTGGCTAAACATAACCCTCTCCCGTCCCATCTTCTTTCGAAACGTTAGAATCTGGTAATGAGCCACCCGACATCCCCACGCCACAAAACTCGTCCCAGATTCAAACTTCTCAAACTCTTGCCACAGCCGCACCGTCGTCTCCTGCAATATCTCGTCCGCATCCGCCCAGTTCGGCACCACTGACAAAATAAATGCATAAATCTCGCGCTCATGACGCGATAACAACCGCACAAACTCCTGCGTTTGACCTTCTCCAGAGGGTTCACTGGGGGTCATCGAAAACTTCCTAATTTAACATCAGCTAACGAAGTGTTGCGTCTCTCTATCACTCTAAGGGCGCGATATTTCTGAAATCTGACACACGATAACAAAAACTTTCCAATACCCCCTCTTTTTGTCCATAGACCGCCATTTCCTTTGCAGCCAACTTCCGATTTCAGTATAATTCCCCTACATATCACCCCAATTTTTGCATGTCGCAAAGCTCACCTCTCCCAAGTATCCGCAGGAGCATCCACCATGAAAATTCGCCTCAACTCGGTCGCATTCGCCCTCGCGCTCATCCTCTCGCTCCCAATCCTCGCCACCGCGAAAATCAATCCCGTCACAACCGGCACCGGAATCATGACATTCAAAACGGTCCCCGGCTGGGGTCTCCTCCCCAACGGTAAATCCGCTCTCGGCCCAACCCACGGCGGTGTCGTCATCGACAAAGCCGGAAACATCTACACCAGCGCACAAAAAGGCGTCGTCGCATTCTCACCCGATGGCAAGGTCATTCGCTCCTACGTCGGCAAGCAGTATTCCAACATGCACGACATCGAAATCCGCGCGGAAGGCGACAAGGAATACATCTACGCCGCAAGAAACAACAACGCCGAAGGAATCAAATTCGATATCGCCACCGGAAAAATCGTCCTCAAACTCCCATACCCCCAAGAATCCGGCCTTACTCCCAAGGGCAAAAAATTCCCCTTCAAACCAACCGCCATCACCGTCGCCAAAAATGGAGACATCTACCTTGCCAACGGCTACGCCACCAACCACATCTTCGTTTACGATAAAAACGGAAAATACCTCTCACATTTTGGCAAACGCGGAAACGGTCTCAAGGAATTCAACACCGCTCACGGCATGACCCTCGACACACGCTACAAACCACACCGACTCCTCATCTGCGACCGAAACCACCGGCCCAAAGGAAGACTCGTCCACTATAGCCTCAAAGGCGAATTCATCGGTGTCGTCATAGGCGGCCTTGGTATGCCCACATCAGTCGCGATCCAGGGCGACTACGTATCCATCCCCGACCTCCACGGCTACCTCACCATCCTTGATAAGAACAATAAGATCATCTCCACCGTCGGCAAGAACCCAAGTGCCCGACTCGGTCGCAGTTTCAATGTTCCTCAGTCCAAATGGGTCGAAGGGGCCTTCAGCGGAACCCACGGCTCATACTGGGACAAATACGGTAACCTCTACGTTCAGGACTGGAACGTCTCGGGCCGAATCATGAAACTCGTACGCCTCAAAAAATAAATTTCTTGACAATCTCAAAGCGGGCCACTCGTATCAGCCGGATGACCCTGGCAGTTCTTTTTACGCACATGCGGCGACAAGAACACCCAATAGTTCGCCGGCTGGACAAACTTTCCGGTTGCAGCGACGCCAAACACCCTTAACGCTAAACCTCTTGTGCGACATAATCCCGCTGGGTAAAATCACACCCCCACCCCGCCCCTGGTGACGTAGCCGGACAAACTTCGATGAATTAGGAAAAATCTACCAATGCTCTCCACCCCCCTTATTCAAACCACCCGCATGGCCCTGTCAATCTTCGCACTCCTCATACTCGCCGCCTGTTCCGTCAACACACCCGTCACCATGTCCGGCTCCGACCTGCCCATCGCCTGGGAACTCACCGAAGGTGTCAAAGCTCCTGAGAGCGCATACCTCGATCCCGACTCCGGCTTCCTTTTCCTCTCACAAATTGGCGATGGCGGAGGCCTCGGTAAAGATGGCGATGGCTGGATCTCCAAGCTCACAGTCCATGGCAAAGTCGTGAAGGCAAAGTGGGCCACCGGACTAAACGCGCCCAAAGGACTGCGTAGCGCCAACGGCGTCCTTTGGGTCGCCGACATCGATCGTCTCATCGGCTTCGACATCAAAACCGGCACGCAAAAGGCCGCTCATCAAATCCAGGGCGCCAAATTCCTCAACGACGTCGCCGCCGGACCTGACGGCTCCATTTACGTCTCCGACATGCTCGCCAGTGCCATATACCGCCTCAAGGACGGCAAAATCTCAGTTCTGGCCGGTGGCGCCCGGATCGAAAGCCCCAACGGCCTCCTCGTCGACGGCAACCGCCTCCTCATCGCCGCATGGGGACTTGATATCCAGGATAACTTCACCACCAAAACACCTGGCCGTCTCTTGTCTCTCGATCTGTCAACAAAGAAAGTAACACCCATCACACCCACCCCAACCGGCAACCTCGACGGCCTCGAACTCGACGGCCACGGCGGCTACGTCGTCACCGACTGGATTGCTGCCAAACTGTTCCACATATCAAAGAATGGCAAAATCAAACTCATCGCGTCCTTCCCGAAAGGCGCAGCCGACCACGCCTACCTCCCAAAGCGGCGTCTCCTCATCCTCCCCCAAATGCGCGAGAACAAAGTCACCGCGTACGACTTGCGCAAGTACATTCGTTAAAAACCCTTCACCATCGCCAAAAACATCACCGATCCCACCACACCAAAACTCAAATTAATCGTCCGGAAAATCACCAATAACTTCAAAAAAGTTGACAGGCTTAAATAGCCTCTTCTTCCAGGCTATTCATCTATTCACTTTCTTTAATCTCTCCCACTCCTCCCTCGTCCCCTTCGACTTCTGATACTCCATCAAAATCAACCACCTCCCACCCCGCCGCACCATCAACCCTTCAAAATGAATATACTCCGCTGTCTTCGTATCATCCTCATTCACCCTCGTATACAAAAACATCCCCGTCTCATGCGCCGTCGTTTCATCCCCCAACCGCCTCCCAAACCGAAACGCTACATTCGCCTTGATCTTCCCCGCCTTCGTCGCCACAAAATCTTTCTTCCACCTCTTGAGCGCATCCGCCAGAGGATAACTCTGCCCCCTCACCCCCGTCACCAACACACCCTCCTCATGACACGTTGCCTTATACCCCTCAAAATCCCCCTCCCGCACACACCTTGATACCTCCGCCCAATATCCATCCA
>JANQQT010000222.1 GCA_028284925.1 Phycisphaeraceae bacterium
CCTCTCCAACCCAACCGCCAACACCACCAAACTTGATGATCCCCTTGCCTTCAACCCCAACAACCAAATCAACGACACACGCGACCCTCTCAACAAATCCAACGCTCCGAAAATCAAGCAAGTCACAGACAACGCCTCACTCGCCAAGCTCAACAACCTTCCCCCAGCCCCAACCCCCTCCCTCAACGAACTACCAGACAACACAACAAGCCCCGTCAACACCGATCACTCCAAAAACTCCGCGGCCAAAAACCCCTCCAAAATCCCCAACGTCCCCAACCCCTCAAAACTCAACGACATTGGCGAAACCGTCACACGCCTCATCCCCGCCCTCGAAGGCGCCGACACACCCCGCCTACCTGATGACAACCGAAAATTAGGCCCATACGTCCTCCGCGATCCCAAAAAACGAGCCAAAATCATCAAACGACTGGGCGGCACTCAAAAAACCGAAGAAGCCGTCAAGCGAGCCCTCGACTGGCTCAGCAGAAATCAGGAAAAAAATGGTCGCTGGAACATCAGAAAATACGGCGGACAGGACGGCCACGACATCGCCGCCACCGCACTCGCCACACTCTGCTACTTCGGCTGGGGAGCCACCCACACCAAAAAAGGCCCATACCAGAAAAACGTCGCCGATGCCATCGACTGGCTCATCGACCATACCAAGGAAAACGGCGACCTCACCAACAACAGACACAACGGCATGTACGATCAGGGCATGGCAACCATGGCCCTCGCCGAAGCCTACGGCCTAACCAAAGACCCCCGTCTACTCAAACCACTCACCGCCGCCATCAACTTCATCATCAAGGCACAAAACAAATCGCACGGCGGCTGGCGATACCGACCCAACTCCCGGGATGGCGACACCTCCATCGTCGGATGGCAGGTCATGGCGCTCCGCAGCGCACGCCTCGCCGGACTCAAGGTCCCCCAACGCTCCTTCGATCTCGCCGCCAAATGGTTGAACAGGGTAGGCGCCGGTCGCAACAGCGGAATCTATGGATACGACAAACGCGAGTCTCGTCCCCGACCCGCCATGGTCGCAGAAGGAATGTTCTGCCAACAGCTCCTCGGCCTAAGACCCGAAAATCCTCGCATGCTCGAATCCGCAAAGTACCTCAAGGCATACCTCCCCAGATCCAATCCCCAAAACCTCTACTACTGGTACTATGGCTGCCTCAGCCTCTACCAGCACAAAGGCCCCATATGGGAACAATGGAACGAGCGAATGCGACCCATCCTCGTCAACTCCCAGATCATGAACGGCAGGCACGCCGGATCATGGAACCCCAAAGGTGGACACGCCGCGACCGGCGGACGCGTCGTCGTCACCGCCCTCGCAACACTCTCACTCGAAGTCTACTACCGCTACCTCCCCCTCTATGGCGGCAAAGTCAAGGAAGATCAAGTCACCGAATAACACACTCTGCCATTACCACCTACCTCACCATCTCCAACCCCAGCAACCCATAAATCGCCCCCGCATCCGTCAAATCCTCCAACGCCACATCCGCGCCCTCATCCAGCAATTCCTCCACACTGAAAAAACCCGTCCCCACACCTACCGAATAACACCCATTCACCTTCGCGCACTCCACATCACGCGGCGTATCCCCGATCACCACCACATCATCCCCTCGCAACGTCCGTCCATGAACCGCCTCGTACCGCGCCATCGCCACCCCCACCAGCGCAGGCCGCGTCTCCCCGTCATCCCCAAACGAGTTAATCGAAAACAATTCCGGATCAATCCCCGCCGCACGCAACTTAATCGGTCCCGTATGCGTGTAATTCCCCGTCAGCAAACCAATCACCACATCATCCCGCTCATGCAAATCCTTCACCAACAAATCAATCCCCGGCATCACCTTAATGACCGCATCCTCATGCGCAAGCTCATCCACCAAAAACTCCCCAAACAACTCCTTGAACCGTTCCAGATTCTCTCCCCCTGATTCAATCCCGGCACGCCTCGCCCCCACCGCAAACAAATCAGGATCCAACTGCCCCGCCGCCTCAACATCCTTCAAACAAAACCCATCCCCATACAACACCTTGCCCGCCTTCTCCATCGCACGCATACCAGCCCCATGCACACTCAACAACGTCCCATCAATATCAAACAAAACAAGTTTATCCATAGCCCACGATTCTACCCCTTCATTTCCTTTCACCAAACACGGGTACACATCCATATCCCATTAACGTAAAATCTCCCCCAAAAACGCGTCACCCTTTCAAGCTAAACACACGGATAAAATCACCATGTTCCTCTCAAGAAGTCTCGGCTCAATCCTCCGCGGAAACGCCACACCTGCACAACTCACACTCGCCTGCACCCTCGGCTCAATCATCGGCTTCATCCCCATCGCTCACGCCCCCGGAATGCTCATCCTCTTCACCCTAATCCTCATTGTCCTCAACGCTAACCTCGTCCTCGCCGCCCTCATCACCATCCTCACCAAACTACTCGGACTCCTCGCCCTGCCACTAACCTTCAATCTCGGCCAATTCCTCCTCGATGGCCCCACACAACCCCTATTCAAATCCGTCATCAACACACCCGTCCTCGCACTCTGCGGCTTCACCAACTACGTCGCCGTCGGAGGCCTCGCACTCGGACTCATCATCGGCATCCTCCTCGCCCTTATCGTCAACAAATCCGTAAGCGCCTTCCGCAATAAAATGGCCGACGTCGAAGAATCCTCCGAGTCCTACAAGAAATGGTCGCAGAAACGCCCAGTCCGAATACTCACCTGGCTCCTCCTGGGTGGTCGAACAAAAGGCACATACAAGGAAGTCCTTCAACGCAAAGGCAAAGTCATCCGCCCCCTCGGCGTCATCGTTCTGGTAGGCTTCGCAGTCCTCGCCGTACTGCTCCAGATGTTCTTCTCCGATCAACTCGTCACTTACTACCTGCGTTCAGGCCTCGAACGCGTCAACGGTGCCACCGTCGACATCGACTCCGCACAACTCGATCTCGCCGAAGGAAAAATGACCGTCAACCTCCTCGCCATCGCTGACTCCAAAAATCTCGACACCGATCTCTTCCGGGCGGAAAAACTCGAACTCGACTTCGCCCTCTCAGACCTCCTCACCAAACGCTTCAAAATCGATCGCATCGTCGCCACCGGTGTACGCACCAACGAAAAACGCTCCTCCCCCGCCTTTATCGTCAACCCGCCACCCGATCCCCCCGAACCTCCCAAAGATTCCAAATCCATCGAAGACTACCTCGAAGATGCGAAACTCTGGAAGAAACGCCTGGAACAACTCCATACATGGCTGCAACGAATCTCCTCCGCATGGCAGAAAGTCAAAGGCAAGCCCGGCGAAGCCGCCGAATCACTCGGCGACAAACTCGAACGCGAAGCCAAACGCCTCGGATACAGAAACGTATACGCCACACATCTCGTCGATGCTGCCCCCTCCGCAACCATCGTCATCACCGACGCCGGCAAGGTCCCGTTCAAATTCCTCGGCGATGAAACCGTCGACGTCAACGCAAAATTCCTCTCCACGCACCCCCACCTCCTCGAAAACCCGGCCCAGGTCACACTCGTCTCCTCCAACAACACACTCAACATCGCCCTCAATCTAGCCGGCCTCACCAAAGCCCCCGATGCTTCTAAACCAAACACCTTCAGCTTCCTATACCGAAACATCAAGACCGATGACTTCATCAAAAATCTCAAACTCCTCAAAGACGGCGGCTTCATCAAAGGCGGAACCATCGACGCAGCATTCTCCGGCAAGCTCGACCTCTCCGGCCCACCCGCCATCGACTCCAGCATCGCCGTCACCATGCACAACGTCACCATCACCCACGGAGGACAATCCGCCCCAATTAAGGAACTCACCTTCCCCATAGGCCTCAAAGGACCCCTCGCCGCGCCGGCCATAAATTATGACACCGCCGTCATCCTCGCCGCCATCAAAAAACAACTCCCCCAAATCGCCCTCGGTCTCGCCAGACAATACGGCATCGATACCTCACAACTCCACGGCGCAGAACAACTCCTCGCCGACTGGGATCCTGAAAAAGCACAACAACTCGTCACCAACGCCGTCCAGGACCAGGTCAACAAGCAACTCGACAAACAGAAAGACGACATCAAAAAGAAAATTGGCGACAAGATCGGGGACGAAATCAAAAACAAAATCCCCGGCATCAATATCCCCGGCCTGAACAACAACCCCCAAAACAAAAAAGACGACTCCAAAGACTCCAAAAAAGACAAACCCAAATCCCCTGATGGCATCAAACTCCCGGGTGGACTCGACGATGCCATCAAAGACTTCAACCCCTTCAGCTCAAAAAAAGACAAGAAAAAGGATTGACCCCAAACCCGCTCCCCCTGCCACCTATCCCCCTCGCTCGTCTCTCACAATTATGATATAGTTGACCACCCCACCAACGCCGTATATCGTTGCTGGCCCATATAACAAACCCAGTTTTACATGACAACCAACAGAGGCTATCAAATGAATGCCATCCTGCGAAAATTCGCCCCACTAGCACTCCTCGTCACACTCCTCGCCCTACCCGCATGCGGCGATAAGGACGGCACAAAAAAAGAAGGCAACAAAAAGGAATCAAAAAAAGATAGTTCGAAGGACAACGACCTCAGCGACGCCTCCATCGCATTCGTCACCAATCAGATCGCCGACTTCTGGAAAATCGCCGAAGCCGGCTGCAAAGACGCCGAAGCCGCTCTAGGAATAAAAGTCATCGTCAAAATGCCACCCAAGGCAACCGCTACCGAACAAAAACGCATCATCGAGGACCTCCTCAACTCCGGCGTCAAAGGCATCGCCATCAGCCCCCTCGACGCCGACAATCAGGTCGGCTTCCTCGACAGCGTCGCCGACAAAGTACACCTCATCACCCACGACTCCGATGCACCAAAATCAAAACGCAAAGCATACATCGGCATGGACAACTACAAAGCCGGCCGAATGTGCGGCGAGCTGGTCAAACAAGCCCTACCCAATGGCGGAAACATCATGCTCTTCATCGGACGCCTCGAGCAGGACAACTCCAAATTTCGTCGACAGGGTGTCATCGACGAACTTCTGGGCGGCGAACGCGCCAACCGAAACCAGGCCTACTACACCAGCAGAACAAACGCATGGGATCCCAACACCGGTCCCATCACAGGCAATAATTACACCATCCTCGGCACAATCACCGATCAGGGCTCTCGTACCACCTCCAAAAACAAAGCCGCCGATGCAATCACCGCAAACCCAAACCTCAATGCCATGGTCGGTCTCTTCGAATACAACCCACCCGCCATCTACGAAGCACTCAAACAAGCCGAGAAACTCGGAAAAATCCAAATCATTGGCTTCGATGAAAACGACCTCACACTCCAGGCAATTAAGGAAGGCAACTGCATCGGCACAATCGTTCAGAACCCCTACGAATACGGCTACCAATCCGCCGTCGTTCTTAAAGACCTGATCATGGGCAAAAAAATCGAATCCTACATCGATATAGCTCCCAGAAAAATCACCAAAGCCAACGTCGATAAATTCGCGTCCAAACTCAAAGCTCTCAAAACTCCAAAAGACTAGTTTTAAACATGCGAGTGCTTCACCTCATTCGTCCTTTAACCAAATTCCAACACAGGCCGACTTGCCACACAGCAAGTCGGCCGTTTCACCCTTAAACAAACCTCATATGACGACAGACGCCACCCAAAACCTCCTCGAAGTCAGAAACGTCACCAAACGTTTCCCCGGCGTCATCGCTCTAAAAGACATCAACCTCTCTCTCCAAAAAGGCGAAGTCCTCGCCCTCATCGGTGAGAACGGAGCTGGCAAATCCACGCTAATGAAAATCCTCGCCGGCGTTCAGGAACCCGATGATGGCCAGATCCTCCTCGACAACAAACCCGTCAAAGTAGACTCCTGCAAGAAAGCCACCGACCTCGGCATCGCCCTCATACACCAGGAACTCAACCTCGCCGACAACCTCGACGTCGGCGCAAACATCTACCTCGGTAGAGAACCTCGAATACTCGGCCTCATTAACAAATCCAAAATCTACCGCGATGCCCAGCAATACCTCGACATGGTCGGCCTCGACATCAAACCCGATACCCTCGTCCACACCCTCCCCATCGGCCAACAGCAGATGATCGAAATCGCAAAGGCTCTCTCTCAGAACGCCCGCGTCCTTATCATGGACGAACCAACCTCCTCCCTCTCCAACAAGGAAACCGAAGCCCTCTTCCAAGTCGTCAAGAGCCTCCGCTCCCGCGGCGTCAGCATCATCTACATCTCCCACCGCCTCGGCGAAGTCAAGGAACTCGCCGACCGCGTCACCGTCTTCCGCGATGGACAAAACGCCGGCGACCTCGCCCGCGAACAAATTAACCACGATGCGATGGTCAGACTCATGGTCGGCCGCGACATCTCACAGTTCTATTCACGCCAACCCCACACGCCCGGCAAGACAATCTTCCAGGTCAAAAACCTCGTCACCTCAACCTGGCCCGCACACCCACTCAACTTCTCCGTCAAAGCCGGACAAATCGTCGGCGTCGCGGGTCTAGTCGGCGCAGGTCGCACGGAAATGCTCCAAACCGTCTTCGGCGTCGACGCTCCCGTCTCCGGCCAGATCCTCGTCGATGGAAAACCCACCAGTTTCGCCTCACCCCTCGACGCCATCAACGCCGGGATCGCCCTCGTCCCAGAGGATCGCAAACAAGCCGGCCTCGTGCTCCAGATGACCGTGCGACAAAACATCGGACTCCCTGGCCTCCGAAGAAACAAAACCGCTCTCCTCTTCAGAAATCAATCTCGCGAAGACGCCGATACCATCGACATGATCGACAAACTCAACATCAAAACCCCCCACCCCGACCAGATCGTTCAATTCCTCTCCGGTGGCAACCAGCAGAAAGTCGTCCTCGGCAAATGGCTCGCTCTCCAACCCAAAATACTCCTCCTCGATGAACCCACACGCGGCATCGACGTCGGCGCAAAACAGGAAATCTACCAACTCATGGAAACACTCGCCGCGCAAGGCGTCGCCATCCTCTTCGTTTCAAGCGAAATGGAGGAAATCCTCGGCATGAGCGACACCACACTCGTCATGCACGAAGGTAGAATTGCCGGCCAACTCAACCGCGATCAACTCTCCGAAGAAGCAGTCATGTTCCTCGCTACCGGCCAGGCAAACGCCGCTTAACACAAGAGAACCCTATGAGCACTGATTATTCCCTAAATCTGAATTCATTTTTCAGACTCCTCGCCAGATACGTCTCACCAAAAGTCATCGGCATCCTGATTCTTCTGATACTGATTGTCGGCTACCTTGCGATTACCGAACCCGACAAATTCCTCCTCGGCGCAAACATCCAAAATCTCCTCCGAAGAACCGCCCTCTTCGGCATCCTCGGCATCGGCGTTGCCTTCGTCATCATCACCTCCGGTATCGACCTCTCCATAGGCTCCATCGTCGGACTCTGCGGAGTACTCCTCGCGCTATTTCTGACCGTAAATTATGCCGCAGTCGATCAGGCGGATGTTATTGCGCTTAAGGGAAGACAATCTCAGGTCTACGTCCAGCCAACCGCCGCATTCAAACCCGGCGACCTGATACGCTATGACCGAGGCCGACGCGCCGAAGACGCAATCCTTACCGTCAAATCTGTCAAAGAATCAGAATTCGAGACCAAAAAGAAAGGCGCCCTTCCCGCCACCCTCGTCACCTTCGACAAAAAACTCCTCGCCGATGACACCTACGGTCGCATCGCAAAGACCTACAAAGTCCTCTCTTTCAAAAACACACCCGACCAAACATCCAAGGCCACACTCGTCATCCAGGGCGCACACAACAACCTTGCGCCAAAAGACCGCGTCGAACTCAATAACGAAGACGGCCTGAAAGATATCAGAATAATCTCCGCCTCCGTCGATGGCGACAAAACCACACTGAAACTTGATGAAGAACTCGGCGATGACTTCAACGACAAATGGATGGCCGTCCCCATCAAACGGAAACAACGCATGACCATCCTCTCGGCCGTTGGATGGGTCGCACTCATCGCCCTCGCACTTGGCATCATCCACGGCCTACTAGTCACAAAAGTAAACCTCCAGCCCTTCGTCGTCACACTCTGCGGCCTCCTCTTCTACCGTGGTATCTCACGATGGCTCGTCGACGACCAACCCCAGGGCTTCGGCAGCGAGTTCGACGAAACCCTCCGGCCACTTGCCACCGGCAAATTCGTCCTCACAACAAACCCCGATGGAACGTCCGCCCTCGCAATACCCTACCCCTTCTTCATCCTCCTCGGTGTCGCCATCCTCGCCGCAATCTTCCTCAACAAAACCGTCTATGGCAGATACATCCAGGCCCTCGGCCGAAACGAGGAAGCAGCTCGATACTCCGGCATCAATACCAAACGCGTCACCATCGTCGCCTACGTCATCTGCACACTCCTCGGCGCGCTGGGCGGCATCCTCTTCGCTCTCGAGAGCAACTCAATCTCACCCTCCGAACAGGGCAACTTCTTCGAACTTTACGCCATCGCCGCCGCCGTCCTCGGCGGATGCTCCCTACGAGGCGGCGAAGGCGGCATCTTCGGCGTCGTCATCGGCACCGCACTCATGCAGACCCTTAACAACCTCATCAACCTCAAAGGCATCTCCGACACGCTCGAATTCGCCATCATCGGCGCCGTCATCCTCATCGGCGTCATCGCCGATGAACTCCTGCGAAGAATCGTCGCCAAACGTCGCGCCGTCGCACAGGCCAACGCCGATGCCATCATCATCGAAAAACCCCCGGAGCGTCCCGAAAACCCACCCGAATAACCCCAACACGCCGTTAACACCTCTATTTTCCACTCCGCGCCATTCCCTTACGCGGTATAATGTCCGCACCGTATCCAATCCGGGCACGTAATAACTCAAACACACCTCCCACGCTTCAAAGGGAAAAAACATGAGAAATCACAAACTCACCACCTTATTCACCATCCTCGCCATCACCCTTGCCCTCACCACCTCAAATTCCGCCTCAGCCAAAAACACCGCCTCCCCCTTCAACGGCAAGAACCTCAAAGGCTGGAAACTCAAAAACAAAAAAGCACACCACTGGAAAGTCGGCAAAGCCGCCCTCAACCCCAAAGATCCGCGCCTCCTCGTCGCCGGCAAGGGCGGCGCCGAACTCGTTAACGTCAAGGGACACGGTGTCGACATCTACTCCGAATTCAAACACGGCGATGCCATCATC
>JANQQT010000255.1 GCA_028284925.1 Phycisphaeraceae bacterium
GCCATTGGGTGAGGCGGCGGGTGTCGGGGGGGGGATGTTGGATGGGAGGAAGGCGGTGGGGTGGCTGAAGGGTGAGGGGTATACGCATTTGCTGATTGATTTTGGTATGTTGTCGCGCTGGGAGGGTGAGGGGAATTATGGGTATGACGAGCGTGTTACATTGAAAGGATTGAGGCGTTTGGTGGACGAATTGGGGTTAAGGCCGATGCTACGCCCGGATAAAAATACGGTTTGGGGTCAAATAATGTTGTTTAAACTCCCGTAAAGGGGGGTATTGGAAAAAACCGATATAGGTCGCATAACCCGTAAACCCGGAAGGGTTGCCGTCCGTATAAAGGTGGCGGTGGGAAGATGGAAGGCATGCCATGATGACGACCAAACGTAGGTTTTACTTTCTGCTATTGATTCCGTTGCTGTTGACGGGTTGTGAAACGGATTTTCAAAGCTCGACGAACAGGGCTTTGATCGCGGATATTTATGTTGACCAAGGTAAGTTATTTCAGGCTTCGGGTCATTTGCAGGAGGCGTTTACGCGTTTCAGCCGGGCGTTGGATCAGGATCCTTATAATTACAATGCCCATTTTGGTATTGGCGAGATTTATGAGGAGCGAGGGAATTATGACGAGGCGGCGAAGAAGTACAACACGGCTCGTACGGTGAATCCGCGTTCGTTTGTTGCGCACTATAAGTATGGTTTGATGAACCATTTGCTGGATCGTGTGAAGATTGCGGTGGCGGCGTATCTGGACTCGCTGGCGGTTGAGCCGGATGACTTTAAGGCGAATTTGAATTTGGCGACGGCGTATTTGCAGTTGAACCAGCCGAAGCTGGCGTTGCCTTATGGGAAGAAAGCGGTGGATCTGGACCCGGATATTCAGGCGGCGCATGTGAATCTGGGGAGTATTTATTTTGCGTTGGAGGAGTATGACGAGGCGGTGCTTTCCTACCGGGCGGCGGCGGATCACGGGGATTTGACGTCGCCGATTGCGTTGAACCTGGTGCGAGCGTTGTTGAAGTCGGATAAGCCTGTTCGTGCGATCAATACGTTGGAGGCGATGGTTCGTCGAGAGGCGCGTGCGGATTATTATGAGCGGTTGGGGTACGCGTACTACAAGATCAAGAAGAATGATAAGTCGATTCGTGCGTATCAGAAGGCGATTGAGCTGGATCCGAAGAACGCGCCTGCGCTGAACGGATTGGGTGTGAATTTGATGGCGCAGTATTTGTCATCGGATCGGGTTGACCAGGAGCCGCGTAATCGAGCGATTAATGCGTGGCGTGAGTCGATCAAGATTAATCGGGATCAGCCGCGGATATTGGATTTGATTTCGCGGTATCACGATAGCTAACCCCCCACTTCTGTCCCACCTGTCTCCACCCTCTTTTTTTTAGGGAGGTCATTTTGTTGTGGACACGTTGTCGCGCGCGGGTTTTCTGAATGTTTCGGCGCGCCCCGTATGCCGTCGGAAGCAACGTCCGGAGTTAATGCGCGCGTGGTCACGGAAGTGTTGGGGGTTTTGATTGTGTGGAAGATTGTGGGATGGAGGTGGGGGTGTAACCTTTTGGGTGTAATGTCAATTTGGTAGAGGGTGAGGATATACAGGAAGCGAATGGATGTTGATACGGATTGTGTTGGTGTTTTTGCTTTTTGTGGGTGTGGCGTCTTCGGTTGAAGTGGCTGAGGGTGGTGTGCGTGTGGCGAAGGTTTCTGAGGAAGTGACGGGTTTTTTGAAGGAGTATTGTGTTCGGTGTCATGGTCCGAAGAAGCAGAAGGGTAAGTTGCGATTTGACACGATGCCGACGATGATTGCGGATGCCGCCATTGCGCAGCGTTGGCAGGACATATTGGATGTGTTGAATTTGAGTGAGATGCCGCCTGAGGATGTGAAGCAGCCGACGAAGGCGGATTTGTCGAATATGTTGGAGACGTTGACGGGTAATTTACGAGAGGCGAAGAAGCGTTTGGCGGATTCGGGTGGGCGTGTGATATTGCGGCGTTTGAATCGACGGGAATATCGTCGGACGATTGAGGCGTTGTTTGGTGTGCCGGTTGATGTTTCGATTTTGCCGGATGACGGTAGGGTGGATGGTTTTGACACGTTGGGTCAGGCGCATGGGTTTTCATCGCTTCATTTGGAGCGTTATCTTTCGATTGGCCGGAAGGTGTTGGATAAGGCGTATGGCGTAGGGAAGGGGCGGGCGGCGCGAGGTTATAAAAAGCGCGTTGAGACAGAGGGCGCCTCGAAGAGGATAGAGCGTGAGATTCCGAGGTTGGAGAAGAAGATCGCGAATGCTACGAAGTTGATCGAGGGGGGTCGGAAGCAGCATGTGGAGAGGCGAGAAATCACGCGTACTGAGGTGAAGTTGTCTCGTGATTATCTGGGTAGGGAGGAGGCGCAGGATGGGGTGCTTTTGCCTTTTTATGGATTGAATCTGATTCCGCATGTGCAGGTTGGTAAGAAGGCGGCGACGGGGAAGTATCGCGTGCGTGTGAGGTGTGGGCGCGTGGGGGGTAAGGCATCGAATGTGGTGCATATGCGTGTGGTGCGGGGCGAATTTCGTGCGAAGGTTCCGGATGAGGTGTTTTATTTTCAGATCACGGGGACGCGTGAAAAGCCTCAGGTTGTCGAGTTTACGTTTGATGTGGACAATATCCGTTCGGATCGTCTTGCGTTTGAGCGTCGGACGATCGCGCGTGAGAAATTGGGGCGGTTTGCGGATACTCGTGGGTATTTTTTCAAGTATAAGGACGTAGCGTATTTGTTGGAGGATCGTCGGCCTAACTTATGGATTGACTGGATTGAAGTTGAGGGTCCGTTGGCGGGGCGATCGGGGCCATTGAGTGCGGGGGAGTTGTTTAAGGGGAGGGATTTGTCGAAGCTGAGTGATAAGGATGCGCGATCGATTATTGAGCGGTTTGCGTATGTGGCGTTTCGTCGGTCGAATGCTGATGCGGGATATGTTGGGAAATTGATGAAGGTGTATGGTGAGGCGCGAGGTCATGGGGCGGATGTGCGCGAAGCGATGAAGGATGTGATGATGGTGGTGTTGGCATCGCCCCGTTTTCTGTATTTGTATGAGCCATTGGGTGAGGGTGAGAAGTCGCGTCGATTGACGGATCGTGAGTTAGCGATTCGGTTGTCGTATTTTTTGTGGAGCGGTCCGCCGGACGAGGCGTTGTATCGGGTGGCGGAGGCGGGGAAATTACGTGATGCGGAGGTGTTGAGGGGGCAGGTGGATCGGATGATTGCCTCGCCGCGTGCGGATTTGTTTATCAAGACGTTTGCGACACAGTGGCTGGAGTTGGATCGGTTGGATGGGATAGATCCATCGGCGACTGGATCGAAGTTTTATGATGAGGCGGTGCGTGAGGATTCGCGTCGTGAGGTGTATGCGTTTTTCGGGACGTTGTTGCGTGAGAATCTGGCGGCGACGAATATGTTGGATAGTGAATTTGCGGTGTTGAACGGGTTGATGGCGGATTTTTATGGAATCGCGGGTGTGCGTGGAGACAGGTTTCGGAAGGTGAAATTGGGGACGGGGTCGGCACGCGGGGGATTGCTGGGACAGTCGGCGATCCTGACGTTGACGGGGACGGGTAAGCGGACATCACCTGTTGAGCGAGGGGTGTTTGTGTTGCGTAAGTTGTTGCATCGACCACCTCCGCCCGCGCCGGCGAATGTGCCGATGCTGGATGAGAAGTCAGTGGGGACGCGATCTATTCGTGAGACGTTGTCGATTCATATGTCGAAGGCGCAGTGTAGTTCGTGTCATCGACGTATTGATCCGTTGGGGTTTTCGATGGAGCATTTTGATCCGGTGGGTTTGTGGCGTGAGTCGGTGTTGAGTGAGGATGGGTCGAAGCGATTTTCGATTGATTCATCTGGGGTGATGCCGGATGGTCGACGAAAGTTTGGATCGTTTGTCGAGATGAAGGGTCATTTGGCGAAGGAGCGTGAGGCGTTTATGACGGGCCTGACGGAAGCGATGATGACGTATGGTTTGGGTCGAACGATTGGGTTTACGGATCAGGATGTGGTTGAGGGGATTGTTAGGGAGACAGCGAAAAAGGGGTATCGGTTGCGTGAGTTGGTTCATAGGATAGTGGGTAGTCGACCGTTTATGACGAAATGAGGTTGAGATGCAGAAGGAAGATTCGGTTTCTCGTCGTGTGATGTTGAGGGGTATGGGGGCGGCGATGTGTTTGCCGATGTTGGAGACGTTTGGGCCGAGTACGGCGTTGGCGATGTCGAAGACGGTGGAGTCGCCACGTCGGATGATTTTTTTGAGTTATGGCTGGGGTGTTTCCCGTAAGGACTGGTTTCCTGAAGGAGAGGGCGCGGGTTATAAGATGAGTCGTTGTTTGAAGCCGATGGAGCGGCACCGGAAGGATTTTTCGGTGTTGAGTAACCTTTCGAATAAGCGGGCGACGCAGGGTCATTGGGGATGTACGACATGGTTGACGAGCGCGGATGTGAATGGAACGCCTGGGAAGCAGTTTCATAATACGGTATCGGTGGATCAGATTGCGGCGCGGAAGTTGGGTGCTGAGACGCGGTTTGAATCACTGGAGCTTGCGGCGTCGAAGGAGGATAGTAAGGGGACGGGGCCTGGATTGTCGTTGTCGTGGTCGGAGACGGGTAATTCGATTGCGGGCGAGACGAGTCCGGTGGGATTGTATGATCGTTTGTTTGGGGCGGCGGAGGTGTCACTTGAGGAGCGGAAGTATCAGTTGAAGCATAATCGGAGTGTTCTGGACGCGGTGTTGAGTGATGCGAAGGCGATGAATCGGAAGATATCGAAGGGTGATCGTGAGAAAGTGGAGGAATATTTTCAGTCTGTGAGGAGTATTGAGACGCGATTGAACAAGGCGGAGCAATGGTTGGATCGTCCCAAGCCTAAGGCTCCGTTTGAGCGGCCGAAGGGTAAGATGAAGACGTCGGAAGAGATCAAGCTGATGTATGATCTGATGGCGGCTGCGATTGAGACGGATCAGTGTCGGGTGTTTACGTATCGTCAGCCTGGTGAGGGTTGGTTTGGGGAGTTGGGTTACAAGGTGGAGGGTCATAAGACGACGCATTGTACGTTGGAGAGTGAGGCGTATCGGGCGTCGATAGCGAAGGATCAGAAGCAGGCGGAGATGTTGGCGTATTTGATTGATCGATTGAAGGGGTTGAAGGATCCGGATGGGAGTACGGTGTTTCATAACTCGCTGATTGCGTATGGGAGTGGAATCCGGACGAATCATGATTTGCGAGATACGCCGACGCTGGTGGCGGGTCATGGTGGTGGGGGCATGAATCAGGGTCGGCATTTTGTTTATGAATCGAATCAGACGCCGTTGGCGAATTTGTGGTTGGGCATGTTGAATCAGGTGGGTGTGAAGGCGAAGCGTTTTGCGGATAGTGAGGGTAGGTTGGGTGGGTTGTTTGGGTGAGTTTAACGAGGGAAGTGTGCGTTTAAGTGGAGCGGTCGGTTTGTATTGTCAAGGTTTTGGTTTAAGGGGGAGTGTTTCGACGAAGAAGCCTTCGCGGGGGGACCAGGATTTGAGGTTTCTGGCCCAGGGGTCGTCTTTGGTGGGGTTGAGTGAGACGCGTATGTTTTTGAGAAGGAGGGGGGAGTGTCTGCCCTGATGGTTGACGGCGATGTGCAGGTGTGGGCCGTTTGAGGCGCCGGAGTTTCCGATGGCGGCGATGGTTTGACCGGGTTTGATCTGGTCGCCTTGTTTGACGGTGATGGAGTTTTGTTTGAGGTGCATGAGTGCGATGCCGACGTTGGATTTGGTTCTGAGGTAGAGGTAGTTTGCGCCGCCGCGGTTACGGATATGGGGTGGGAGGTCTTCGGCGGTGTCGGAGGCGCGTAGGACGGTTGCGTGTTCGGCGGCGATGACGGGTTTGTCGAAGCAGTAGTGCTGGGCGTTTTTGGTGGTGATGCGTCGGTCGGCGGGCATGAGCGCTTCGTTGACGATGATGAGATCGTAGGCCCAGGTGTTTCGGTGGGTGTGTTGGCCGTTTGCGCCCTGAGAGATGTACCACTGGCCTTTGAGTGGGAGGAGGATGGGGGCTGGTGGGCCGGGCGGTTTCATGGGTTGTGGGCCATCAAGGTCGAGTTTGTGTTTGGTGAGGATGAAGGATGCGGCTGCGGGTCCCCAATCGGTAGCGTTTTTGGCGTTGTTGTGTAGGACGAGAGGGCGGATGCGCATCCAGGCTCGTTTTTCATGCGTTGGAGCGATGAGTTTTTTGGCGAGGTTGAGGGGCAGGACGGCGGCGAGTTTTTTGTATGAGATTCGTGCTTCGATGCAGTCGCCGAATTTTGCGGGGGTGTCGCGCATGTATTCGTAGGTTGGGTTTTTGCGGAGGTGTTGGGGCCAGACGGCGTGTGTGCCACGGGCGGAGAGAGCGATCTGGACATCGGCTCGCTGGTCATCGGTGAAGTCGAGGTTGATGCGGTAGAGGTGATTTTTTTTGAGAGGGCGGCGACGGGTCTTGATCATGATGAGGATGGCATCGTCGAGAGGGGCGACGGCGGCGTGGGTGATGTCGGTGGATGCGGAGCCTCGTGCGTCTTTGGGTTTATCCGGGAATTGGGCGATGCCTTTCCAGTCGGCGGAGTTTCCATCGATTTTGATTTGTTGGGCGAGTTGGCGGGTTTGGATGATTTTTTTGAGGATGTCGGTGTTGGATTGGGCGAGACACGGTGTTGTGAAATTCAGGAAGGCGAGTGCGAAGAGGGGGAATGTTGTGAAGCGAGTGATCATGGGAGCGTGATCCTTATAGAGGTAATGATACCTGAGTGGTTGGACGTTTTGGGTGTGAATCGAGTTCCGTGAAGTGATGGGTAAAAAGGCGTTTGGGTTGGGAAATTTGGTGACAGTGGGGTGAGGTTGAGCTATTGTCATGGTCTTATGGAAGCGCAAGGAAATATTTTTGGTTATTCAGCGCGGGCGAAGCGAACGGTTGAGCAGCCGATTACTTATTTGATGGCGGCGGCGTTTGATCGTCCGGAGGTGATCTCCTTAGCGGCGGGTTTTGTGGACTATGAGACGCTTCCTGCGAAGGAGGTGTTGGAATTGACACAGGGGTTGCTTGAGGCGGACGATTTTGAGGCGAAGTCGTCGTTGCAATATGGTACGACGCAGGGGCATCGGGTGATACGTGAGGTGTTGCTGGACCATATGTGTAAGCTGGACGGGGTGAGCGCGGAAGCTATGGGTGTGACGGCGGATGACGTGGTGGTGACGACGGGATCGCAGCAGTTTTTGTATTTGTTGACGGATGTGCTGATTGATCCGGGTGATATTGTGATCACGGCGTGGCCGAGCTATTTTGTTTATACGGGTGCGTTGCAGACGTTCGGGGCGCGGGTGCGGTGCGTGGACACCGATGAAGGTGGGATGGACCCTCGGAATTTGGGTGCGCTACTTGAGGAGTTGTCTTTACGTGGTGAGTTGAGCAGGGTGAAGATGGTTTATCTGGTGGATTATCATCAGAATCCGACGGGGATTACGTTGGCGGAGGAGCGACGGCGGGAGATCCTGGAAGTTGTCAAGAAGTATTCGAGGCGGTTGTCGGATGAGGTTGGGGAGGAGCGTCGGATCTTGATTCTGGAGGATGCGGCGTATCGGGAGTTGACGTATGAGGGTGAGGCTCCGGGTTCGATTAAGCGGTGGGATGAAGGTAATGAGTATGTGGCGTTGGCGCAGACTGTTTCGAAGCCGTTTTCGCCGGGGTTGAAGATGGGTTATGCGTTGGTTCCGAGTGAGCTGGTGGATCCGATTTTGTTGCAGAAGGGTAATCATGATTTCGGGTCGGCGAATTTTACGGGTCAGTTGGTGATGCGTGCGATGCGTGAGGGGGTTTATGAGAGGCATGTGAAGCTCTTGTGTGAGCGATATGCGGCGAAGCGGGATGCGATGCTGGAGGCATTGGAGGAGGAATTTGGCGGTGATGAGGGTGTGACATGGACGCGGCCGACCGGGGGGTTGTATATCTGGTTACGACTTGAGGCGGGGATGGATGCGCGTTTTGGCGGGGCGTTGTTTGAAGCGGCGATGGATGAGGGGATGATTTACGTGCCGGGGGCGTTTTGTTATTCGGAGGATGAGGCGCGGGAGGTTCCGATTCATGAGATGCGGTTGAGTTTTGGGGTGGCGGAAGAGGATGCGATTAGGGAGGGGATACGGCGGTTGGGTAGGGCGGTGAGGGGTGTTAGGGCGAAGGCGGGCGGTGCGGTGGCGTGAAAAAACCCGCCTGGTGGGACGGGTCTTTGGGGTGGTGTATTGAAATCCATTTTTGAAGGGGAATTATGCGACGGCTTCGTCGAGGGCTTCCTTGAGTTCGGCTTCGTTGGTCATGCCGACGAATTTTTTGAGGACTTCGCCGCCTTTGAAGAGGATGACGGTAGGGATGGCGTTGATGCCGTACTGGATGGTGACGTTTCGGTTGGCATCGGTGTCGACCTTGCCTACCTTTGCTTTTCCCTGGTATTCATCGGCGAGTTTTTCGATGACGGGGGCGAGCATTTTGCAGGGCATGCACCATTCGGCCCAGTAGTCGACAAGTACGGGTGTGTCTGAGCCGAGGACTTCGGTTTCGAAGTTATCATCGTTAAATTCAAGTGTCGCGTCGCCTGCCATTTGAGGCTCCTTTCGCGTGTTTGGTTTGTTTTGTCGCCTCAATGGGGATTGGTGAGGCGGGGCTGATTGTAGGGATTGGCAAAATTGCAATCAACCGTGCTTTTGGAGCATGCTTTTGGACTGTGCATTTGGACCTGTTTGTGTGGTCAGCTTTGACAGTTGGTTGGGCGTTTGGGTTTGGAGTGGGGGTTTTTTGACTCTACGTAGGATTGTGAATTTCATTGTTTTCATGTTGGGTTTGATGCTGGAGGACGGCGCGGGTTACATCGGCGGCGTGTCGGTTTGGGGGGATGTTGTGTACACGGATGATCTGGACGCCGGCGGCGACGGCGAGGGCGGTGGTTGCGGCGGTGGCGTAGTCGCGGTCGGTGGGTGAGGGTGTTTGGGTGATGTGGCCGAGTGTGGATTTGCGGGAGGCACCGAAGAGTACGGGGTAGGGGGTTGCGGTGAATTGGTGGAGGTTAGCGAGGAGTGTGAGGTTGTGTTGGTGTGTTTTGCCAAAGCCGAAGCCGGGATCGATGATGATGTTGGATTGGGGTACGCCGAGGGATTGGGCGGTTTGGGCGCGGTCCATGAGGTAGTTGAGGACTTCGTGTGTGACATCCCCGTAGGTTGGGTGTTGCTGCATGTTTTGGGGGGCGCCCTTTTTGTGCATGAGGATGATGGGGGTGTTGGTATCGGCGGCGAGTCTGAGTGTATCGTTGTTGGAGTCTTCGCCGGCGGAGATGTCGTTGATGATGGTGGCGCCTGCGTTGAGTGCGGCCCGGGCGACGGTGAGGCGCGTGGTGTCGATGCTGATGGGGGTTTGGTTTTTTTGGGCGAGTTCGGTGATGAAGGGGATGGTGCGTTTGATTTGCTGGTCGGGTGAGATTCTTGAGGCGCCGGGTCGGGTGGATTCGCCGCCGACGTCGACGATGTCGGCGCCCTGGTGGATGGCGTCGAGGGTGTGTTCGAGAGCGGATTGGGTTGAGTTGAGGCGTCCGCCATCGGAGAAGGAATCGGGTGTGAGGTTGATGATGGCGGCGAGGTTTGGTTTGGTGAGGTCAAGTGTTGTGTTGTTGGGGAGGTTGAGGATCATGGGTTGATCTTAGCGGGCTGTTCTGGAGTTGGGTTGGCGCAAGAAAAACGCCCGCGTGTGGCGGGCGTTTTGGGGTGTTGGTGTTAAGGGTGAGGGTCAGGGCAGTTCTATGCCGAGGCTCATTGCATCTTCGACAATCTTCTTGATCTGAAGCATCATCTTTTTGGAGACGAAGAACTGTGTGGTGACGCCGCCTTTGTATGCAGACATGGAGAGGGCCATGGGAGGCATATCCCTGGGGATGTTGATGTCGGCGACTTCGGGCGCGGCGAGAACGGCGAAGTTTTTGACGTGGCCGAGGAGTGTTGCGGGGCTGATGTAGAGTTCCATCATGCGGTGCGGGAGGAGGTTCTTTCGCATCTCGGTGATTTGGGCGCTGTTGTCGAGTTTGGAGCCTTTTTCGACGGCGTTGACGGCTTCCTTGAGGAAGATGGGGTCGGCTGCGGAGGTCATGATGACGGATTTGTTGGATTTCGTGATGAATCCGCCGTAGTCCTGAAGGAAGACGAGGGGACCCATGTTGCCGAGTGTTTTCTGGGCTTCGGCGGGCACTTTGAATCGGACGGAATAGTGGTCGACGCGTCGGCCGAATTCCTTAAGGGCATCCTTTTTATAGAGTGTGAGAATTTTGAATTCGGATTCATCCGGGGCGAGCTTGCCGGCGAGGTGGATGCTATCTTCGAGGGATTGAATGGTCTCGTCGGGATTCTTGGTATTGAAGACGGTTACGGAGTTGAAAAGCGCCGGGATGCCGCGCGGATGTGGGGGGTAGATCGCGGTCTGGGTCTGGTTGCCTGATTTGATGGCGGAGTTGAGTGCGGTTTTGATCATTGCCGCGGCGGGGTCATCCTTGGGGAGGGCGTTGGAGGCATCGGTGAGCCATTGGTTGATCGGTGTGGAGGAAGAATCGATGGATGAGGCTACGAGGTAAGGTTTGTTGGGGAGTTTGTTGAAACTGACGGGGTTCTTGGGAGGGGCGTTGAACGCCTTGGCGAGTGTTGAACCGTCTTTGAATTGGGCGGAGAAGGAGAACCCGAGGCCGGCGTTGGAGACGTCGATGCCCATGAGGAATGCCTGTGAGCCATCGAGTACGGCGTTGGCGGCGGACTTAAAGATGTTGAGTCCGGCTTTGGCCATCGCGTGGTGTTGTTTGGGGACGAACTGTGCAAATTCCTTTTCAAACTCTTCCATGCCGAGTGCGAACATGGGTTTGACGGCTTTGACGACTTTTTCCAGGTTGACGTAGACGACGATGTCGGATTTGCCCAGGACGTGTGAGGCGAGATTGCCGACGCGTTTCTGGTAGTCGACGTTGGGGTTGGGTTTGTAGTTTTTGACTTCTTCCTGAATGGTGGAGGCGACGATGTATTTGCCGTGTTGTTGGATGAAGACATCGCTATCTTCGACCTGAATGGTGTTGATACCGGCGACGGGCGCGAGGTTCCAGTTGCCCATGAAAGCCTTGAAGTCGGAGACGGGGAGGATGAGTAGTGGTGCGGGCGGGTTGAAGCCTTCGGGGAGTTGTCTGAGTACAACGGCGGCGCCGGCATTGTTATTGATGCCTTTTTCGATTCGGAGTTGTTGCTTGATCATCCCGAGTAGATTTGCGGCGGGTGGAGCGTTGATGCCGAGGTCTTTGTTGAAGGCCGCGACGTCTTTGCTGAGTTCGTCGAGGTTTTTGACGGCGACAAAAATTGTGGCATCGGCGGGAATCTGTTTGACGATATCCGGCACTGCGGGGGGGGCGGCCTGTGATTGTGCGGCGCTGAGTGTGAGCGCTGCGACGAGCGTGATCGCCGTGAGGGGGTTGAGATTACGCAGTTTCAACATTGGAGAACTCCTTGGAATTCGGTTTTTTATGAGGGAGATTCGCGTTCATTTCGAATCGTGATTATCGGTTGGATAGGGTTTTGGGTTGATCGGGTTTTTGCTTATCCTACCATACGTACCCGATGGTGTGGGTGAGGTTGCGGGGAGAGGATTTGCGGGTGAAATCGGTGTTTTTGGCGGATTTTTGGGGTTGGATCAGGTAGTTTTATGGATAGTAAGTTGCGAGTCTTGATTACGGCGGGTCCGACGCATGAGCCGATTGATGCGGTGCGATATGTGGCGAATCGTTCGAGTGGTCGGATGGGGGTGGCATTGGCGGAGGCATTTTTGTTGGGTGGATTTGAGGTGAGGTTATTGCTTGGGCCGACGGTGGTGGGGTTGGGTGAGGGATTGAAGGATGAGGCGGCGTTGGAGCGATTTGAGACGGCGGCGGATCTGGAGGGGTTGCTGGATCGTTACTTTGATGAGTCGGATATTCTGGTGATGGCGGCTGCGGTGGCGGATTATCGACCTGCGTTGGGTTCGAGTGGATTGCAGTCGAAGATTCGGAGGTCCAAGGGGGGCATGCGGCTGGAGCTGGAGGCGACGCCTGATCTGGTGGCGGGATGTGCGGAGCGGAAGCGCGAGGGACAGCGTGTGATCGGGTTTGCGTTGGAGGCTCCTGAGGAGTTGATGGAGGGTGCGAAGGATAAGCTGTGGCGAAAGAAGCTGGATGCGGTGGTGGCGAATCCATTGAAGACGATGGGTGATGTGGAGATTGATGCGACGGTGTATTCGGCGAGTGGGGCGGTCCATCGTGTGGGAGAGCAGACGAAGGCTGGATTTGCGAAGTGGCTGGTGGAGCAGGTTAAGGGTGAGGGGATTTACTGAGGGTTAGTTGCGCGGTTTGCGTGAATGGGCTACAATCGTTGCTCTATGGCAAAGAAAGAATTACCCATTGGCGAGATTGTGAAGGGCGACTTTTTGAAGCTTGCTTCAAAGTGGCCTGAATCGAGTGTTGATCTGGTTTTTGCTGATCCGCCTTACAACATCGGGTGGAAGTATGACAAGTATGATGATCGGTTGGATGATGATGCGTATACGCAGTGGACGGATGCGTGGATTTGTGCGTGTGCGGATTTGTTGAAGCCGAGCGGCAGTTTTTATGTGCTGATTGGAGATGAGTATGCGGCTGAGACGCGGTTGATTTTGAAGCGGTTGGAGAGGGAGGGGCGGTTGTTTTTTCGGAACTGGATTGTGTGGCATTACACGTTCGGCCAGAACTGTAAGGTGAAGTTCAATCGTTCGCATGCGCATTTGTTTTATTGCGTGGGTTCGGCGGCGGCTGGTGGATTAGGGAAGGGGGCGAGTAAGAAGGGGGAGTTGCCATTCACGTTTAATCGTGAAGCGATTGCGGTTCCGAGTGCGCGGCAGACGACGTATGGTGATGCGCGGGCGAACCCGAAGGGGAAGTTGCCGGATGATACGTGGTATTTGAGGCCACAGGAGGCGGAGGGAGTTTATTTCAAGGAGGGGGAGGATGTGTGGGCGATGTCGCGTTTATGCGGGACATTTAAGGAGCGGTTGGGTTGGCATCCGTGTCAGTTGCCGGAGAGTTTGCTGGAGCGGATTATCAAGGTGTCGAGTCATGAGGGGGATGTGGTGTTTGATCCGTTTTCGGGATCCGGGACGACGTTGGCGGCGGCGGCGAAGCTTGGGCGGAAGTGGTTGGGGACTGAGCTGAGCGCGAACTATGCGAAGAAGGGGATGCAGCGTGTGAAGCAGGTGGAGGCGACGGGGGAGACGGTGTTGGTGACGACGGGTCAGAAGGGGATTGTGCGGGGTAAGCCCAAGAAGAAGGCGGAGAAGAAGAAGAGCGCCCATTTGAAGCGTAGGCGTGGGGTGTATGAGGAGGTAGCGGAGGAGGTTTGAGGCGAGGTTGAAGGGGAGAGGCGGTGGTGTCTGTGCTATGATCTGGTGAGTGAGGTGTGTGATGAAGTGTGATGGATGTGGTGAGTATTTGACGGCGAATACGTTGGATTGTTGTCCGCGTTGTGTGGTGAAGTATCCGGGTAGGCCTGGTCGGGTTGTTCGTGGGATTATGTGGGGGACGGTATTGGAGGTGGTGGGTTATGTGTTGTTTGCGGGGTTTTTGGCTGGGGTGTGGTTTCTGGTAGATTATTTGAGCGGGTAAAAGGGGTGATTGAGGGGCGTGAGGGGGGTTTTAGGGTTTGGAGAGAGGATTTGGGAACATTCTGGGTTGGGGGGCGTCGAAGGGAGAGGATTAAACCTTTGCCCCTTTGTATCTTGCTTGCTTCCGGAGAGGATTGGCGCTTGTGTGTGAGGGCGCGGCTTGGCCGGCGTGAATGTCACAAGTGATTGTCCTGAGCGAACGATCCGATTAGAATTATTGTTGACTGCAGAAGGAGCAGGTCATGTCGAGTCGATTTTGGATCATGATTTTATGTATGGGCGGGTTGTTCTTGAGTGCCGTTCCAGTGAGCGGGCAATCGCTGAGTGAGCGGATTTCGCAAATTCGTCGGGCGAATGCGGTGAAGAAGGCGGGTGGTGGGAAGGTGTCTTCGGATCCGAAGTCGCCGGTGAATCGGGTGAAGACGATCCTGGTGAATTATGATGTTGAGGGATTGACGGCGAAGCAGGCGATTGAGTGGTTATCGAATGTGGGTGGTGTGACGATTATCGTGCATTGGAACAAGCTGGAGGAGATGGGTATTGATCCGAATCAGCAGGTTCGGTTGTATACGGGTGGTGTGACGGTGGAGAAGTCGCTGGAATTGATTTTGAGGCAGATTGCGATTGATGAGCCGTTGATGTGGGAGGTGACGCCTTGGTATGTGGAGGTGATGACGAAGTCTCAGGCGAATTCGAAGAGTTCGGTGGTGGTGTATCCGATTGGTGATCTGTTGATGAAGGTGCCGAGTTTCACGGATGCGCCGGATTTTGATCTGGTGAATATTACGGGGAATCGTGGATTGGAAGGCGGACAGGATGGGCAGCTTTTTGAGGGCAGTGACGAAGATGAAACGGATGTGAAGACGAAAGAGGAGTTGGCGAACGACATTATTCAGTTGATTCGCGATACGGTAGAGCCGGATATCTGGCGTGCGAGTGGCGGCTTGGCCGGGTCGATTACGTTGTGGCGTGACAGCCTGGTGATTCGGGCGCCTGCGCATGTTCATCGTCAGATTGGCGGTGTGACGCCGAGTCGTGTGGCGAAGCCGGCGAGCCCGATCGGCGCGCTTAAGAAAAATCCGAATGTGGACCCGAAGTTGATTGCGAAGCTGGAGGCTGAGCAGCGTGAGTCCAAGCGTGACCTTCAGATTATCCAGGCGGTGATTAAGGCGGGTCGGCTGAACCAGGCGGTTGCTGCTGCGAAGCGGAATGATCCATCGGTGAGTGTGGTATCGAGTGGTTCGTTGCTGGATGTGACGGGTACGGCCAGCCAGGATCGTCGGTATGTGACGATGACGGGTGGTTTTACGAATGCGAGAATTATTCGTTTGCGTCAGATTCCGGTGTTTGGCGGTCGGGGTGGTTTGGGATTTGGGAATCGCGGCGGGTCTGCGGCGCGTGATGCATTGCGTGCGGTGGAGCGTCGGGCGGAGGTGACACGCTCGAAGGCCGCGGTTGCGGAGGCTCGGGCGCGAAGGGCGGCGGCGTGGAAGGCAAGGCAGGACGCTTCGAAGAGGCGTGCGGCGTTGCTGGCGGCAAGGGCGCGTGCGTCGAAGGCGAGTAAGTCGCGTAGTTCGAATGCGGCGG
>JANQQT010000256.1 GCA_028284925.1 Phycisphaeraceae bacterium
GGCAAGGAGAGTAATAAGTACGAGCAAGGATTTGGGGGAGGACATGGTGTGGTTCCTGTTGGGAATAGTTTGTGGGTGGATTATAGGGGAAATTGGACAGAAGCGGCGTATGGGCAAGGAAGGGATTGGAGGGTGGTTGGAAATGGGGGTGGTGTGGCTAGAATGGGCGGGTCGTGGGGAAAAGGCGTGTTTGATGTGCCCTCGTAGCTCAGTTGGATAGAGCAGCGGACTTCTAATCCGCAGGTCGCAGGTTCGAATCCTGCCGAGGGTACTTTTTTCAACACTCAAAAAACGCCGTTTTTGATTCAAAATCAACGATTTTTGAGTGTTTTTTCATGCCAATCTCATGAGCATCGAGTGACGTTAAATGACGCTGTTTTCCATTTTGTGGCGCGAATTCTGTCACAAAATGCGCCACATTTTTAAGCCCGCTTTTTCGACCTGCGGGCTGTCTGCGGAATCCTGGGCGTGATCGCGTTGATCGGACCATACCCATCCGAGATTCCAAGGTGCGTGTAGTAGTTGAGTGTGAGGTTCACCGACGAGTGTCGGGCAATCACACCGCCATGTGTGACCGCTGATTCTCGGCAATAACAAACCTAAGAAAGTATCCCGTCCGTAGCAAATCGGCGAAGAACAATCAACGATGCGGATTGGTAATAATCTTACAATTAGGAAGCGTGATTCGAAGGGTATTGATCATGGCTTTATCGACGCCTGTCGACCAAATCTGCAGTATCCGCAACGATGTCAGGTCCATCAGACTTTTCACATTCCGCAGATTCCTGCAATTGCTCAGGTCCAACTTAGTCAGAGATGTCATTCCTCTCAGACCATCCACATTTTGCAAGTCATCGCAGTTGCTCATGTCCAATTCCCTCAAATCTCTCAGACCCTTAAGAGCGCCCAAATCCCGCAATTTACTGCAATGGCTCAAATCCAAATACTGCACCGATGTCAGGTATATCAGACTTTTCACATTCTGAAGATTCCTGCAACTGCTCAGGTCCAACTTAGTCAGAGATGTCATTCCTCTCAGACCATCCACATTTTGCAAGTTATCGCAGTTGCTCATGTCCAATTCCCTCAAATCTTTCAGACCCTTAGGACCGTCAAAATTCCGCAATTTATTGCAGTGGCTCAAGTTCAAATACTGCAAGGACTTAAGGCGATTCAGACCATCCACATTTTCCAGGCTGGCGCAACAACTCAAGTTCAACCACTCCAGATTATTCAAATCCTTCAGGTCATCTACATCCTGTAACTTTGTGCAGCCGCTCAGATACAAAGTCATCAGATCTTTCAACTCCTCCAGGCCATCTAGTTCCCGCAATTCATTGCAATCTCTCAAATCCAAGTATTGCAACGAGGCTAGGCCATTGAGACCACTTACATTTTCCAAGTTATTACAACCACTCAGGTCCAATGTATACAGATACTTAAAATTCTTTAATCCAATTACATTCTGCAATTTATCGCATTCACGCAAGACCAACTTCTCTAGAGATACCATCCCCCCAAGCGATGCGACTTCACTAATATTCGCATTGACTAACACAACCTCAGTAATTTCAGGCCACAAATGGCGCAGTTTCTGCGTGACAAATGAAAGATCCCCACACCATCCTTCTGCAAATCTCAATGCCCATTTCTCATCAATCGATTTTGATAACTCAATATCAAGCTTTCTGACCTCCTCTTGATTACGCAAAGGCAAAAACATATATCGATCCAAGGCCAATATGCTGATGATCACAACCCATAAAACTATAAAGGACGGCATGACAAACGCCCGGGCCGTTTGCCAAAAGCGATTCTCCCATCGTTGGAGCACGCTGTTCATCGGTGCCGCCAGAAAATCGTGGGCCAATTCCCATTCATTATTCACAGAACGGACAATCCCCTCCGAGGCGAATATCTCAAGACATTTGCGAAGCGCCTCTTCGTCACACCTCAATGTTTTTCGGATCTGCGAGAGGCTCTTTGGAGGTTCACGTCTCCCCGCCATAGTTACCAGTTCACGCATGACGGCGGGCCCAGTCTCGCGCAGATCGTTCGCTTGAACCCTTTGCTTTAGATAATTGACGAATACGTTCACGCGATCCGCCCTAACTGCGCTCAACGCTGATCGAAGCGCTTCATCCTTTCGATAAATCATCCCCAACATGTTGAGCGTGATTGGCCGAATCAAGCCGGCTAATCCGTCTAGCAGACTCCCAGCGCGCGCCAATTGCAGCGCGTCGACCTCATTCTCGAGCCCTTTCCTCATGAATTCCTGCGCCGCACCTTCATCAAACGCAGACACCGACTTTCGATACACGCCATTCTTGAGGAAATTCAAATCTTCAAACTTCCCAATATACTCCGTCCTCGTGCCTACCACCACCAAAAGCCATTCAATCGGATTCGCTACATGATCTTTGAGAAAATCGATAAGTGGGTGATCCTCCTCTTCCGATCCCTTTAGACCGAGCAGTTCCTCCCCTTGGTCGATGAACAGAACGAACTTTCCTGGTGCACCCTTTCGTTTCTCCGCCCTTTCAAACCACGAGGAAAGCGACCATTCGGACGATTCAACCGGTAGGTTCGTCCAATATTCACTCAAAGCATTCGTCATTTCTCTTACTGGATTCATTGATGCCCGAATGTCTGCCACTCCACAATCAAGCTCCGCCGCCGCTCGCTTCGCGACGTAATTCACCATTAGAGAACTCTTCCCTGTCCCGGAAAGCCCGTCCACGAACAGAATGGCGGCACCACCTGATTTAGTATTCTTTGCCACCCAGTCATAGACCTCGATATGCTTACCATCCGCTCGTTTAAAGAAGGTGTAGCCATCTCCTCCCCACAACGTCAGTTGAAAAATATCACTTCGCTTCGATACCGTCGTGTCTTTCAATCGACTTATGCGCGCAGCCTCCGCGAGTCTTGGCAGAGTGTAAACAATGAAAACCGTAACAAGAGGAGCCACAACCGCCCCTACTGTCAGCCATATCCGCATAAGACGATCCTCGACGCCAGCAAACCCCGACCATACGGCTGTAACCCCAGCAATCACACCGGCAAGCCCAAAAAGATACGCTTTCAAATCCTTTAGCAGAATCTTGAGTAACCATAGCGTCTTGCGAAATTCTGCGCTCACCCCCAAGTTCCCAGAAGCGTTATTGTATGATCTTCTCGACATATCCCAGATCCTCTTGGTCACCAGGTTAAGGGCGAATTATACAAGAAATAACGATTCACACGCAAAACAGGCGGTCACGCCACCAAGAATCCCCTTGCAACAGGCGCAATAGCACGGTATAAACTCACCACTCACATTGCTTTTGGACCCCGGATGGGTGGCAAGTTCTCGATCGAGGCTTGCCACTCTGTTTTTTGGGGAGCACTTAATATTCACTTGCAAATTTCGGATGTACCCAAAGGAATTCGTGGCGTCTATTTTGGACTCGGGTCAAGCCGCCGAAGCCAGGGTCTTTTTCTTGCAAAAAAGCGTGAAGTTCGCGCAAAGCGCTCCCTTCGACACGTCTCACTCCACTCTCATGTTTTTCACCGGTAGATGACGCGGACTTATACTCGCCGCCCACATCAGCCCATTTGAGTACCTTTTCGCCACCCTTCAAAACTGATTCTGCGCACTTCTGACTGAAGTCAAGTTCATCCTTTATCCGGTTGTAGTGATCGGCGTCCGTTAGCAGTTTCGCACCTGTTGACGCCACAGGCAATACAAGGCTCAGCGTAGTGAAAAACCCCTTCAAGAACGGTGCCGCTTTGCTGAGCCACTTCCGAGTCAGTTGAATTTCATAAACACCAGTTTTGTCATCTTTTCCGTTAATTGCGGGAAGGGGCAATCGAGAGTGTTCACACCAGAGGGTGAGGAAAAATTTTTCAGCGATCCAATTCGGACGATCGAAAAAGCCGGGATTGACCGCTTCAAAGCTAAATAATCTAGGACCGTCCCGGGCTTCATCAAGAAGCGTCTTGATCAATCCCGTATAAGCAGCCTCAACCTTAGCAATTGCCGTACGTGTTGAAGCATCAAGGTTATCGAAACGAGACATCGAATCAACATGTCGAAGTGCCGTTTCTTCGCGGATCGCGAGAACGTTCTCTTTGATGTCATCAAGATTCTCCTGCAATATGCCCATCGCATCATTCTCTGGCGTAGTAGCATTAACAAGAAGTCCATCGATGTCCTTCAATTGATCACATCCGGAAATGTGGCAGGGATACTGATCAAGACCTTTCTTTTTGAATGTAATGAGCTTTGCAACTTCAAACAAGGCCGAGCCAGGCGTCTGATCGCATGGGTTGTCACACGGAACGGTGACTTCACACCGAAGGCCTTCCCAAAAGTACTCAACGACCCATTTCACCTCCGCTGTGAGCATTGCAAGAAACCCGCTGGGATAGGCGGCACGAACCGTGATCCTAACATCGTTACCAATATGTTCGAGAAGAGCACGTCCGTTGTAGTGATCCTCAAGCATTAAACCTCGTTGCCAGTGAACGCTTTCGTCAAAGTTTTCTCGGCCAAATGAATATTTATGGAGGCGAACGATGAGTTGATAAAACAGGCCTTCGGCAACCGACGACTTCTGTTTCATGTCCACAATACGACATATCTGAGTTTGTTCGCAATCACCATTGGAAGGGTGATCGCCCCAATCTGGCAATGTTTCTGGGCGAATGTCGGAGACCAACTGACCGACCAGAATGGCCCGGGGCTCATCCTTGGCACTTCGTGTGACCTCGTATGAAATATCGAATCGTTTCATGAGGCCAATGAACGCCGGGTGCAGTCTTCTCGGATAGCGCTCCTCGTTTCTTCTCCTCTCTGGGTCATTCCACAACTCCGATAGGCGTTCAATCTCGACTAACCCTTTGTTTCTACGAGAGACTTCATCATCAAACACCAGACTAATCGCGGTCGCAAGCCAATCGGGTCGGAGTATGACGAAATTTTTGAGCGTAGGGTCGCCAGCGAAATGAATGAGGTGTCCGAGCTGGTGTGTTAACCTGGCGAACAGTTCGATCTCGCCAGGCTTTATGCCGTTCTCTGTGCAAAACGCCGAAAAATCATCGTAGGACATCCATGACTCTCTTGACTTTACCAATTTCATCCGAACATCAGGCCAGGCCCTGGGCACTTTTTCTCCCATTCCAGGCAAGTCGGAGGCAGCCTGAGCGATTGCTTTTAACAACTGAGTAATATTCCTTCGCTCGCCCGACCAAACGCCGGTCTTTTTGTCTTGCATTGCTGGCCTGTTGTCAACGTGAAAAAACCCTAGAATTGTGTCCTTGGTAAACTCATTGATTAGTTCGTGCTGGTCGATGTCAGGCTGGCGTTCCATCGGCCCTCCGTGTGTGGCGACAACGAAGACTTTTGCATCAGGCTGCCTATTCTTAATGAGCCTAATCCATTCAGCGACCTGTCCTGCCTGAGAACCTTCGCGCGGCTTCCACACGACAAGATAGATCGCCGATTCGCTGAAAAACAATTGATGTGTCGGACGATAGACTCGCTGTCCACCAAAATCCCAACCGTTCAACTGTAATTCGCATTCACCATTCGGATGCGCCACTTTGACGGTCTCGATCCGAATTCCATGCGTTGATTCATGTTCTTTCCATGGGCGGTTACATAGTGCATCAAGGAGGCAGGATTTTCCGACATCGCCCTCGCCAACTAATATCATTTTCGCTTCGTATGACTCGACCGAACCACTCTTCAATCTGGCTCGCAAATAATCTAATAGAGCATTGACTCCATCGTTGGCAGCAGCCAGTAATTCTGGGCTCAACGGATTGCCCTCATAGCCAAGTCGATACAAATTCGCAAGGCAAGAGATCGATTCAGGAAGGGACGTCAATCGGTTATTGCGCAACTCAAGGGTCTTCAAATTCGTGAGGCTTGAAATCGTTTCCGGCAGTGCGGTCAATTGATTATTGCACAGATCAAGAGACTTCAAGTTCGTAAGACCCGAGATCGCTTCCGGTAGTTCTCTTAATTGGTTGTTGCGCAGATCAAGAGACTCCAAACTCGTAAGACCTAGGATCGCTTCTGGGAGCTCTCTTAATTGGTTGTTGCGCAGACTAAGAGATTTTAGGTTCACGAGGTTTGAGATCGATTTCGGCAATGACAGCAATCGGTTGCCCTCGAGGTCAAGCTCCTGCACTTTCGTGAGGCTTGAGATCGTCTTTGGAAGTACCGTTAAATACAAATGACAAAACTCGATGCTCTTGGAGTCATTTTCCAATGCCACATCAATTCGTCTTTCCGCACTAATGAATAGAAAATCGCGCTCCATAACCTTCTTACCTCGTTAACAGGCCCCACACACACTGCACTACTCTTGGTTTGGGACAATCTGAGCAGGCCGCACGCAAGCCTAGTGACTGATATTTGACTTCACATCAAGAGGGCGCCCACTTCGCGTCGTCACAATCATAATCAAATCACTCACATATGATCCTTTACCATATTCATTCCACACACTATCACCCAACCATACCCATGGGCATTTGAACGGTTAGTCACCCCGTCTGAGCCAGTATCCTGTCCATACTGCCAAGACTTTCCTATTGCCACTTCACTTAGCCTTATTTTCCTCCATTGTTGTAGCAGATGCACCCTCATCAAATCGTGCCATATTAGTACTCGCCTCGCGTTACCGACTAATTGAGACTGCGAACTAACCCAGTCAACCCAACTGCCGTAAGAGTAGAAAGAATCCAACCGGCAGCAATATGTCCCCAGACATACCAACGAAATCGCTCGGATACCGTTCCAAGATTCGGCAACCAGTGCTTAGCCTGACCAAAGTCAATTAAGGGAACAAATAGATCTATGGAATAGACCAGCGGATGAAATCCATACAGATGTCTTAACTTCTCGTTCTCTGTACACACCATATCATCTCGTGCCCGACGAAATCGCCACCATCCCAATACAACAATGAACACACATATCCATACTAACCTCCATGGTCGATATCCGTGAGCCATCGTTATGTCCATCAACACGTGAAGACACCATCCAAACATGGAGAGTTCCTCGATTCGAGCCTTGCTATTCATCATGGATATTAACACCACCTTGGCGCCTTCTTCATCACCTTGCGACTTCAACACATCAGCCAACCGCTTGTAAGTGCCCGAATAATAACGGTTCTTTCCTCGCATGACCCATTTGACAAATACCTCTACGGAATTCGATTGATCCAACTCGTCATACTTCATACCTCTGACCATTATTCGTGATCTATCGCTCATTGAGCCTTTCGAGTTCCGAATATGGAGACGTCTGATAGTAGCGTACTGCATATCTATCTCGGGAATGTTACTTGATGCAGGCACATGCAAATCGAAGGTGTTAATTGTGGCAGCACCCATACTTACATAACATTGTTTGAAACAAAACGCTTCGTTAACTTCCAACTTCCCAGACACGTTCAGTCCGTCTGCATGAAGGAATGTCCCCTCCTTTCCGCTCAACACACCCTTGGTAAATAACAAATCTTTTCTAATGACTGCATCATCGAAACTCATTAATCCCAACACCTCAATCCCTCTAAACTTTACACTTTCTCCAACCCTTACACCGCTCGCGATTATCCCGAAATTATCGCTAATCCTTCCCTTTCCGAATGACAATGTCCCTCCAATACTCGCATCATTAAAGTAAGTCGTTCCTACGATTCTGTAATCCTCCTTTAGAGTCACGTCTCCAGCAATTTGGGCACGGCTCAACATCAATCGAGAAATTGAACTTACAGACCGTCCTCCGGAAATACTAATGTCTCCTCCTATCCGAGCATTCGCCATAAAAATCCCCGCCTTCGCTACATTCACCTTCTCAAATACTACATCTCCATCGACATTCAGAAACCTGGCAAGAATCGATCCGATATGACAATTCACGAACACCAGGCCGGCCAGATGAGTCCTAGTCAAATAAATGTCGTTAGGAATTGCTGAATTTCTGAAACTCACCGGAAACTTCAAATCCAGATTACCAAGCAATAACGATCCCTTGATGAATGCGCCGCTAATCTGCAGACCCGTTGCACGCACTGTTCTCACCGCTTTCTCTTCAGTACATATCCACTCGATTAGCTCAGATCGAATTCTCCATTTCTTTTCCCAAGTCTCGTATTCACTAACGTTGTCTACTGTCTTCCCGCTCCCCTTCAAATTTACGACTTCTCCCTTCGGGATTTTCTCCAGAAGTATCCTTTCCGCTTCAGTGAATGGAGTATTTTCATCTTTCATAAAGTGCTGTTCGGCTAATTCTAGTAACGTTTTAGGATCTTCTGCCTGAACTACGTTTCCAAACCCACAAACGCCGCAACATATCGTTAACACCAACCAAATATTTCGGTTTGACATCGTTGACCTCCGTTAATTCACATTAGAATTTTCGAATCCCAAATTTTTTTTGGAACGGGAAATACCCTTGCATACAGTTCGATCTGTTGGCAATCACAAACAATTGTACAAATGAGTCCTCGTAGGCACAAGTCCATGACTTCACAATCCGCTCGATGAATCGTCTTTAGACAGAAATCGAAAGTTAATTCCTCTGACAGTTCACGGATTCGTGTGCGTAGAGAGTTTTGAGTTAATCTGATCCAACGTCCTCCTCATTTCGGTCAGCTCCACCCTGACCTGATCAAGCTGCGTTTCCACCTTGATCCTCGACTTCGTATTATCCACCACACTCGGCTCAATCCGCTCAATATCTTTCTGATTGCTCTTCATCCCCGCATTGAGATCCGACCACGCGATCACGATGACTACTAGGAGCGTACCCAACTTCGCCCAATCACTGATATCCTTCAATCCAAACCCCATTCGACCATCACGAGGGGGCCTATTCGCCGGCACGTTAGCATTCTGATCAGCCATGACATTACTCCGTTTGAGACGTTTCCTTAAAGTCAGAGCACGACTCACGGACCGCCTCACCGTCAATGGGTTTCTTCACCGTGCATCGCTCATGCTTTTCACACGCAAACACCTTCACCTGCGTACCACCCCCACACGACGCGCACTCCTTCTTATAGAGATGCTCCTTAGACCTAAACGCGCATACACCCCTATTGACCCTCTTCTCCCGAACCTCCGTACGGATCTCCTTCACACCACCCTCATCGAACACACATCGCAGAAAACCATACGGCGAGTCAACCACAACCAGACGCGCATCCTTACCGTGATGTTTGACGTATTCGATCGTCATTTCCTGAACTTCACCGTCACGGCGCCTCCACTGTTGACGACCTGATGCCAGATCTTGTCCACGGCCGAGGGATTCGGGCAAACGTCGCGGTAATCATGAGCGCCACAATCCGCATCCATCGCCGCAATGTCGTTACTCACGACCACCTTCCCACAACATGACTTCACGGTTTCGGATCCGTAGAAGATCAGGATGGGCGTAGATGATTGATAGAACACCCAGACATGAATCGTGTCATTCACCCCCATCTCAAACCACAAATACAGATCCCACGTCGACGGCGGGTTTTCTTCATTCTCATCGCTGCAATCAGCGATCCCGAACTCACGAATCAACACATCCTTAACAATGAGCTTCCAGCAACACTCTTCAAAGTTGTGCTTCGCAAGCTTGTACTCCCCATCGTGATTCTCAAACCCCAGACTTCCAGGAGGAGATACCGAGCTGCAGGCGCAGAAGTTCCCGATGTCTACTTCAAAAGTGATACCGCAAATCCCTCCCTCCGGACAGTTCACACAACCTCCCATGCACTGGGCTCGCCTGGTAGTCATGTTGCACACTCCCCATCATGCGAGCCCATCATGAAGGTATGCGGCCAGAGTTTGTTTTCTTCATCCCACCAGAGCCAAACAGGAACGATGATGTCATAACTATGTGTCTGATTCTTACCGGTGGCACCCAAAGGCTGCGGCCTGAAGTTCTCCGGATAGTGTTCATGTTCGATATCGGCGCTGAATGAGAACCGTTCGGTGTGGAATGACTCGGCGAGGTTGATCAGATACCCCTCTTCTTCCGTTCCTTCAATGCCTTCGGGAACGTCCTCGACGCCGTCCTTGGTTCGCTGGACTTCGGTCCAGGGGTATTTGAATTTGTACGCGACGGTGACAGGACTACCTCCGCCAATGGTCGCAGATCCTGATTCCAGGGTAGCATGTCCGGTGATTCGCCCCAGCGTGTGAGGCCGGAACGGAAAGCTCGGAGGGCTCGGTCGCTTCAGAGCCGCGATCAAAGCCGAGATCCCGGTTCGACTGCCGCCCAGGGTACGAACCGACCCGATCAGCTCCCGAAGAAACGCCGCATCATCCTCAGTCAGATAGGTGATCTTCTCGCCGGGCATACGCTAACTCCATGCCTGCGTCAGGCGAAGCTCGTTAAAGTTCGCAAGAGGATACTTTTCAACGTCACCGAATTCCGGAGGAGCTCCATCAGGAAGCAATTGGCCATCCTTCGTCAGGAGTTGGGGCGTCGTCACCTGGGCGTTACTGTTCTTTTGCGCCACCTTGATCAACGTACCCGGCCTGTCCGCATTGGTGATGATGACACGCTTTCCATCCTGCTTCATCCACCTGCCACGCTGAATGAATCGCCCTTTCCATCCGTCCTTTCTGAACTCAAATCGGTACAGGATCTTCACGTGAGTGGCGGTCGCCTTGTATTCCTGGGTGGGCGCAAAGTGAACGCAACGAACCTGCTCCTTGGAGGCGCCAAAGAACGGGAGCGAATTGACGGCAACCACGAATCGCAGGGCCTGTGCGGGATCGTAATCCGGTTCATTCCGACGAACCTCCAGCGTCATGTCGGCGAATTCCCTGGTAACCGGCTCCTCCAAGATCGAGCCGGCAGAGTTGAGGATCGCATTATAGTTAATGTCTCGGTCGATCGGCTCAGTGACGATGTTCTGGATCCCTGGCCTCGATAATCCGTATCGGGATTACCCCACTTACGGTTGCCGAATCCCCCCTGAATAATCATGGTCTCCAGGGCCCCTGTATCCTGACCCGTGCTGTTCTTGATGTCCATCCGCCAGCCTTCGGCGATTGAATCGTCAGCGTAAGAGGCGATGACGTATTCATCGGTATCTACGTTTCCGGTGGGCTTGGCCCAGGCGATAAGCGTCATGGGACTGCCGTCATAGGTCCGTACACCATCCCATCGCCAGTCAGGATCATCACCGAGGGAGATGTCGGTCTGATTGGCGCGTGTGAATTTCAATGAACCAGCCGTGGGATCTCCGGTAATGGGTGTATCCGATGAAGCTTCAGGCGCATTGGGACTGCTGGGCGTTCCGTTGTTACCTGTTGAGAGATTCGTAACCGTTGCCCCTGTAGCCTGGTTGAGTCTCAGGTAACTGACAAGATCAGGCAGATCCTGAACGTACTGGGCATAACTCAGCGTGCTTCCGGGGGCGGTGTAATCGTTGTAGATCTCGGTGATCTCTGAGGCGGATAGCTCCCTGTCAAAGATCACCACCTCACCAACCTCTCCCTTGAATCTTCTCTGGCCCGATCCTCTCATACCTACCGCCAGTTGGGTCGTCCCCTTGATGGTGTTGCCGGCCAGAGTGTCATTGGTGCTGCCACCCATCTCTGATAAAGTCCCGTCGACATAGAACTTGATGCCGGCAACGGTCTCCGATCCGTCGTAGGTGACGCAGATGTGATGATAATTGCCGTCTCGGAAGTCCGTAGTCCCAGCCCGCCACAAGGACTGATTCGCAGCAAGCGAATGCGAGAGAACGTAGGCGGGCTTGCCTGTGGATCCGAACTCAACATACCAGCCCCTGGAGGCCGAGTTACTAGCAGCCTTGGTCACCAGCATGTCACCACCGCTGGCATCGGTGGCGATCTTCGCCCACGCCATCACCGTAAAGGCATCGGTCCGCTCAAAACTGAATGCCTCCTCATGGCCTGTGGTCACTGAATCGGCTGATCCATCAAGCTCTACGGCACCGGAATCAGCACGATCCTTGTACGGCGTGATCGTCTTGCCCATGGCCGATGCCGGGATGCTGTTGTAGGTGCCGTTTGCCGAGGGGAGAAACCCCTTATTGACCGCAACCGTGCCGCTGGTCTCATTGAGCATCCAATACAGGAGCGGATTGTGCTTGGCAATGAAGTAGGGGCTGTGATTACTCAAAGAACTGCTCCCCCACATTGGTCGTCAACCCAATGAGTTTGATCTGATCAGATTTGATTGATTCCCGACGCATTGATTGATCCGTCGGGCTTCTCGCGATAAGGGATTGGGTAATGGTATTTCAGGAAATGGAAGTGTCAACTCAACACTAACATAAGTGGAGCTTGCGGACGACCAGATTGACGCATCCGTAAACACCTCGGCAACTGCACCACGGAACTCGCTTGTTGGACGTCTCGATACAAGATCAGTTCTTAGTATGGTCGGACTCAAACACAACATTGATTGTTGCTGGTGTCACCTCACCATGCTACGGTACACTAACAGTAAATTGCTAATCCATAAGTTCGTCAGATTTGGTATCAAATCCATCCAACAGTACACAATTTACTTAATTGGATGAATGTGAGATTCTTCTACAGTGAGTCGAAATATGGCCAAAAGGAAATCATTGGAAAACCCAACACCTGCAAAAGAAGCGGATGAGGTTTTACCGGGCATGGAAATTTATCCGGGACTTAGAGTTCGGAGCATATGCAGCGGACACACCAGCACTCTCGGAGAAATCGAGTGGTCGCCCTGCGGACGATATGCCGCGTCGCCTTCTGATGACGGAACAGTCAGAATTTGGGATACTAATTTGGGGGAATGTTGCAAAGTACTCGATGTGCAACCAAGCAGTTTCAACGCGATTGCATGGTCTAAAGACGGTACGCAAATCGCAATTTCGGATTCAGAATTTGGCATAAACATGTGCAGGGTCACACGGACCCCCAGCGGTATCATAGCAAGAATAAAACTATACCAGCGGCACCAAGTGCCCAACCACCTCATAGATAGTAATCAACCCTCCGGTCTCGGAACAAACATACAATCCATCGTGTGGTCACCTGATGGCTCGACCATAGCATTTGGTACACGGGAATGCGCTGCAATATTTTTTGATTTCCCGTCAGGCACGTTCACACAAACACCCATGTCATGTCATGCGGGTTTCAAGACATTAAGGTGGTTGAAAGACGGAAGATTCATTGCCGTAGGCCAGGCGTCTTCGCAATCGGACACGGTAATAATTGATGCGAGGAGTGGATTTCAAATTGCCGATCTTGGACCAAATTCCAGATACTGTTTCGCATTGAGTTTGTCACAAAGTGGAAACACGATTGCGCTCTCAGGAAATGACAACGTCGTCCGGCTCTTCGATACAGATACCGCTAATGAATTCCATCAAATCGAGATGCTTGAAAGAACTTCAATTCGTTCGAGACGTCTTGGTTTTTCTGCCGATGACAGATTTCTTATCATCGCGATTCGGGGACGTTTCATATTCTGGGACATGATTGATTCAGTACGGTCTGCAATCAGAGATGATCGAATCGGTAGACCTCTCGGAGTTTCAAAATCATGCATAGCGACGACTATTGGCGACCAATATAAGTTTTGCATTCTTGATTTAGATTTCGCTCGACTCCTAACCTCTACGGAGTCGTCAGCAACCGTCCGACATACCTCCGCCAAGATCGCCCTGTTGGGCGACTCCAATGTGGGCAAATCCTGCCTCGCGATGAGGCTCGCCGAAGATCGCTATCCAGATGATCACGAACACGGCACCACACACGGAATGCGATTCTGGCCTATGGAAGCGAGTGATCTTCACACGTCGGCCAAAGCACCCAAAGGCCAGAGGCGGGACGTGATACTTTGGGACTTTGGGGGACAGAACGAGTATCAACTTGTACATCAGTTGTTTCTAAGAAACACGACACTTGCCCTCGTGCTAATCGACCCGACTCGAGGCACCAACTCGCTGAACGAGGCGCGAGCGTGGGATAAGCGAATCGAAAAGCACTTCGGAAAGGACAATACCCTCAAACTATTGGTTGGAGCGAAAGTCGATCGTCCGTCTCAACGCAATTTTATTGACTTGAACAGCATCGAGACACTCAAAGAAGAGTGCGGATTTGTCGATTTTGTAGACGTTAGCGCATTGAAAAATCGCAATATAAAGAAACTCCGCAAGACTATTTCAGATCTTCTCGATTGGGACTGTATGACAAAGACAGACCGACCGGAGCTTCTGCAGTATGTCCGTGACGACATCGAACGCCGTCGGAGAAAGAACGACATAGTCTTGATGCTGGACAGTCTTAAGAAATCACTCAAGCGATCTGTTCCTAAATTGTATGAAGACACCGCAGTAGATGAGGTTACGGATCAACTTGCCAGGCAAGGCTTAATCGTGCGCACAAGACTTACCAGTGAAGAGGAAGCTCTTGTTTTACAGTTGCCGATAATCGAGCAATATGCTGGATCAATCATAATTGCTGCGCGGAATAACCCGCGTGGTGTACCGATGCTGGAAGAACGACTGTTCGGGGTAACCAAGAGCATCGAGTTACCGGGCATGACAAAAAAGCAGCGACTAAGCTACGCAAAGGAAAGAATTGTACTGGAATGCATCATTGAATTGATGATTCAAGCTGGAATATGTTTTCGTCATGGAGGGCTACTCGTCTTTCCCACACTTTTCCCTGTTACTTGTACTAAGGATGACGAGCTTGCCCATGGTGTCTCATTATCTTACGACTTCACTGGAGCGACGGATAACATTTACGCGTCGCTTGTATCCAAATTGATGGTTAGCAAGGAATTTGGTGAGGGACGATTGGAATCGGGACTCGTTGAGTTTGAGCGAGGTGGGAACGGAATTTGTGGAATCCGTCGAATCGAACGACACGGAGGATTAGCCCATATTGATTTATTTTTCTCGGATAACGTCGAATCGGGTCGCAGAGAGCTGTTCACGCTATTCGTCGAAGAACATCTAAAGTTGGAAGGCATCGACATCCAAGAATATGAAGCGATTACATGCAAATGCGGCGAAGAGATTTCGGATCGTATCGTAAGAGAGAATATTGACCGTGGAGAAGCAGATGTCATTTGTCCTATTTGTAGGAACAAGACTCTAATTGGGGAGGGTGTTGATCGGATCCGCAATCGGGACCCAGCGACGAATGCGAAGATGATCGCGTTGCGAAACACGATAGATGAAAATCTGGCTATCGATATTAAGACTGTCAAAAAAATGGTAGCTGGAAAGAGCCAAACCAAGAACAGTGAGGAGCCTATACGAATACTGCACTTGAGTGATTTACATTTTTCGGACAAGACTAACACTGAGACGATGCTCAAGCTTCTACTCCAGGACATTCGTTCGGAAGAAAAAGGATTCCCCTCGATAAGCACGGTCGAATACCTGGTCGTCTCCGGTGATATGACTGACAAAGGCACGCTAGTCGGATTTGAGAAAGCAAGGGAATTTGTAGAAAAACTAGTAGGGGAATTAAAGCTTTCTTTTGATCGTTGCATCTTCGTCCCAGGTAATCACGACGTACATGATCGTGATGATGCTTACGAGAAGCGCGAAGACGAGTCTGGACAAATGATAAGAGTCCGTCATCAAACTAATTTCCCAAAACGATTCGAGCCTTTTTCAGATTATTTTGTTCACAAACTTCTCCTTAAGCCATACCCGTTAACGTATGAAGACCAAGGTATCCCCTACTTGTTTCCCGAAACAGGCATCCAATTCCTCACCCTAAACTCGGCATGGAACATCGACAAATACGGGCGCGACAGAGCCAGCGTTCATCCAGACGCAGTTGCGAGTGTAATTACGAGAGCAGATGAAGAAGTGAAACAGGCGATTTCGCACGCGCCACTGACCAAGAATCAAAGTATACTTAGGATTGGCGTATGGCATCATCCCCTGGCTGGAGAAGGCAACATGCAAAACATTGATTTCATGAGTCAATTGCAGAAGGCGAATATGCAACTTTGCCTTCACGGCGACGCACATAAGGCAAAAGCGGAGCTGTTTGGACATCGGCACCCAGGTATCGATGTAGAGATAATAGGTGCTGGCAGCTTCGGCTCAGATTCGTCAGGACGTCCGGAATCGACACCTAGACTATATAATGTGCTCGAAATAGAACGAGATCCGAAATCGCGTCGCCATGAAAGGATTCGAGTTCACACTCGTCAACAGAAGACGGCCAGACAAGCGTGGGAGGGTTGGTACGCGTGGCCTGAATCTGACGGTGGACGTCTTGCGTATTACGACATCAACCTACCTTCAGATTAGAGCACTCTTCTTCCCCAACAAGACGATAATCACGCATAGGAAATAGTCTACCGTTTTCTTGATGATAATACATGATTGCAATTAGAGTTTCCGTTTTTCACTCCTCTTTACTTTCACATATTTGAGGATGCAGCCAGTGAACCAAATTCTCTCCTTGGAACCAATCCTGTCACAAAATGCGCCACATTTTTCCAAACGGCGCATGGATGCAAGGATATTGGTACGGACTTCTAATCCGCAGGTCACAGGTTCGAATCCTGCCGAGGGTACTTTTTGTTGTGCGGCTGTTTGTGGGAGATAGGAAAGGTGAGACGAAGTGTTGGTGAAGCGAGGGTGTCAGTTTTATCTGCGTCGTTTGAGTTTGATGAGCCATTCCTCGAGTTGTAGGGCGTTTTGCCTGTCTTCGGCGATTCTACGTTCGCAGTATTCGATGAGGATTGGGTTGTGGCCCTTGTGGATGAGGCGTTGGATGCAGGGAATGGCAAGGTAGTCATCGTCGGTGATGGTTTGGAAGATTTTAAGAACGGCTTTATCGATTTTCTTGCTTTTGTCGCAATTGAGGCCGCGAATGAATCTGGCGCGTTGGGATTCGGACCAGGTGTTGACGTGGGGACGGTGTGTGCTCTTGACTGTCTTGGGATAGTTGTAGAGTTGGATGAGACAGGCGCGTGCATCATGTTTGACTTTGAGGGGAGGGGAAAGGCTGCCCTGCTCATCGGCTTCCTGAATGTCGAGGTCGTCGAAGAGTTGGAGGATGACGCCATCGGCGAAGGATTTGCCTTTGGTCTTGAGAAAAGCATCGAAGAGTTTTTTTCGTTTGGCGGGGTCTTTTTGGGGGTAGAGTCTTTGGCGGACGAAGGCCTCGACCTGGAAGACGTTGAAGGTGGGTACGAAGAGTTGTTTGAGGACGAGAGATTCGACGGCATCCGGGTAGTAATAGGCAAGGCGACGATAGGCGTCGGTACGGCGGGATTCGTGGTCGGGTTGGCGGAAGTCGCGGATGAGGCTTTGTCGGTGGCGGTTTTTGGTGAGGGATTTCCATTCGTTTCGGGCGACACTGGCGAGTAATTTTGAGCGGGAAGTGGAGTTGACGATGACGCCGCCGGTTGGTTGGTAGCGAGCAGCATTGAAGGTTCGGTTAACGATTTGACCGAGTGCGACGAAGCAAAGATCGCCGACGGTGATGTGGTGGGGTGGGGAATTGACGGGGGCGTGTTTTTCGTCGGGAAGTTTGGGTGGGTTTTTGTGAGTGCGTCGATTGATGTCATATTCGTGGGCGAAGGACATCCACATGAGTCCCCTGACGGGTGGGATGGGGGTCTTGCGCTTATCATCGAGATGTTTGAGGAGTGACGGGACGGCGAGGTGTCCGCGTCGGACAATATTCTGGAGTGTGGCGGAGGGGCGTGGGGAAGCGGGGCCGAAGATGCGTGAGTGAATCTCGGCGGTGTCGGCGAATGGTAGGAATTGGGAGCCGTTGAATTTTGTGCTGTAGCCTAAACCTGGTTTGGATTCATTCACGAGTTGTTTGATGAGTTTCTCGGTGGTGAGGTCGAGGGGGAGTTTTGCGGAGGGGAGGGCCGGTGGTACATCGGGTAACTTTGGGACAAAACAAGCCGATGGCTCTTGCGTTGCGTGCGGGGAGACAGCGGGTGCGATGCTATAGACCGCACCATAGATCATAATCACAAGAAGAATAAGACGTATTCCGAACATTGAGGTGGCTCCGTGGATTGGTTTGGTGAGTCCACCATATAGACGCGTTTGGTGGGGTTGCGCTCCGATGGGAATAGGTAATTTTAACAAACTACGCTGAATTGAAGCAACGAGAAACTGCTCTGATTACTTTTTGGGTATCTGGTTGAGTGTGTAGTAGGCTTGGGGGTGGAGGAGGGGGAGGTTTTCGGCGGAGCGGAGGTTCTTGAGGTTGAATTCGTGGACATAGGTGGGGCGGAGGTTCTTGAAGGAGAGATGGATTCGGTTTGGAGCTAAGAGGGTGATTTTTTGGGGAGTGAGGGTTTTGGGGTTGATCTCGGGGGAGCCGTAGGTTTGACGGTAAAGGTAGGTGTATGAGGAGACTTGATAGTTTTTGGGATTGAGGGCTGTTTTTTTGTCAAGGGGTTTAGTGAATGCAAACTTGAAGCCGGTGGGTGTGGCGGAGATGGAGAGAATTTCGAAAGGAGTCCTGCCGGACCAGGTAAGTTGCTGGAGGCCAAAGGAGGCTGTGCCAACGGAGTTCCATCCGCGGTTGGTCATTCCGACGAAGAGGCGGCCGCTGGGCGTAATGGCCATTCGGACGACGGCGGAGGCGAAACCTGATCGGAATGGGAAGCAGGCGCCCTGGTATTGTCCGTTTACTTTTTCGAGGTAGACGCGTGAAATGTTGGAGAGTGTGAAGTCACCGACGAAGAGTTGTCCGTGGAATGGTCCGAATTTACCTTGGGTGTTGTCGCAGATGATGTCGGTGGAGCCCATGCCCATTTTTTTGTAGGGGAACCAGACAGCGGGAAGTTTGAGTGATTTGATTTTTCGGGCGGCTTCGCCGACGGGGATATTCTGAGGGATGTTGGTTGGTTTTTTGAGAGGGGAATCGGGGTGGGTGGTGTGTTTAAGGGAGTCGGTGTGACCGTAGAAGGCGCCTTTTTGGAGGTGGTGGAGGGAGCAGGTGGGGACGTAGTTGCCCTGTTGGTCGGTGAAGAAGGCGTCGCCTGCGAGGTTGATGCCGATGCCCGCAGGGGAGCGCATGCCGGCGGCCATGGGTGTGGTCTTGCCGGAGGTTGAGATGCGGAGGCCCCAGCCGCGCCAGAGATCGTTTTGTTCTATTTTCTTACCGATGGTGGCGTTGAGTGTGACCCACATTTGTCCCGATTTATCGAATTTTGGGCCGTAAGCGTATTCGTGGTAGTTGCCGGTGATGTGCCAAGGTTTGGCGACGGTGAGGTACTGGTCGATGATGTCATCTTTGTTGGAGTCGACGAGTTTGGTGAGTTCGGATCGTTGTGCGAGGTAAAGGGCGTTTTTGTACCAAGTGAGGCCGAGTGGTTCGTGGAGGGCGGTGGCGATTTTCTTGAATGTGACTTTGGCTGGGTCGGGTTGGTTGATGTTGGCGAGGAGATAGACGTCGCCTTTGCGAATGGCGGCTGCGATGCGGTTGTTGGGTAGAGTGGTGAGGCCTGAAACTTCGAACTTGATGTTGTTGGGAATAGGAATGGTGGTAATGGGGTAGTAAGTTTGCTCGGAGGGGAGTGGGGAGGGTTTGGGTTGGGCGTGGGTGAATTGGGCAAGTAGGAGGGAGGCTGCGTAGAGGAAAAGGGTGGCGCGGATGGCGTGGCGTAATTGGGAGGCGTCGGGAGAATGGCGGGTGGAGGTATTCATTTCTTGGTCCATTGGTAGACGATGTGGAGTGTGACAGGCTTGATGGGTTCGGCCTGGATTTTCAGGAGGAGAGCGGATTTGGTTTGGTGGATGGTGATGGAGGATGGGAGGGACGGGAACTGGATGCGGTAGGCGTTGTTGACCAGGAAGGTATTGTCTTTGAGGGGTTTGATGGTGGTATTTTTTGAGAGGGTGAGTGTTCGCATGTAGAGAGGAGTGGGTGACTTGTCGGTGGTGATAATTGTGAGGGTGCGGAGGAAGGCGGAAGAAGAGACGGGGGTGAGGGTGTCTTTAATGGCGGCGCCTAATGTCGTGTAGAGGAAGGCCGGGGAACCGGCTGCGTTGAGGATGTAACCTTTGAAAGTGGAGGAGTGTGGTTTTTGCGGCCAGGGGGTTTCGGAGGTTTTGAGAGAGGCGAAGGTTGGGGGGGATGGCAGCTTGATGATGTTCTTGCCGAGCGGTTTGGCGAGAGGGGTGAAGCGGTTGTCCCATGCGGATTCGGCGTTGATGAATTTGCCCTGCCAGAGTGCGGCGAAGCGCGGGTGTTTGGCATCGAATGAGGCATGGATGGATTGGGGATAGCCGACGGCGATGGCGTGGAGGCCTCCCTGATCGAGGGGCATAAAGGTGCGGTGGACGATGGGTTTTTTGGCAAGGTTGGGTTTGAGTTCGAGGCGATCTTTTTTCTCGATACCTTCGGGGAGGCGGGTCTGATGGATTTCCTTGAGGTATACCCAGAGATCGGCGAGCTGGGCATCGGTTCTTCCGCCGCGGATGGTTTTGTTGGCGGCGATGCCCTTGGGCCAGAATGAAGGCATGCGTGTCCCGGGTTTGAATTTGGCGGGATCGATCATGTAATCGCGAAACCATTGGGGACGGAGGCGTGTGTAGAGGTGGGCGAGGTCAATGGCCGGGATGCCGAGGGAGCGACGATTGCGGACGTTGTGACAGGTAATACAGTTATTGCCTTTGATACCGACGAGTTGGCGACCGTACATGTTGCGACCGTAGAAGAAAAGGTCTTTGTCGGTTGGCGGCGGTTTATCGACGGCGATCAAGAGGTTGGTTAGCGTTTTGGCGTGGGATGGGCCGAAGTCGGGCATGCGCGTGGCAAGGTAGGGTCTTGCGGGGAGTTGTGCCTGAAGGATTCTGATGAGCGCAGTGGTCTTGAGCTTGAGGGCGGGGTGGTTGAGGTGTGGCGGGAATCGTCCTTCGGCACCTAGGTCGAGTTTGATGGTGGAAAGGAAGTAGGGCTGGGTATGGGTGTCCGGGCCTTGCGTGTTTTTTCGGGTGTGGCAGCGGAGGCAATTGAGGGCGGCGAGGTGTTGGTCAAGTTTCTTCTGAGGCGTAGGGGCGGGGAGGGTTTTGGTTTTCCGAAGGGCGGATATGGCGGTGATGAGGGATTCTTTCTGGAGGGGAGAGAGGAAGTAGTTGGGACGATTGTGAGCGGTTGGATTGGGAGAGAGGCAAGAGGTTTCGGAGCCTACGATAAGCTCATTAAGCGGGATGGTAAATGGTGAGATGGTTGGGGGTTGGGGCGTGGGTGAGTCAGCGGGAGAGGTTTGGTGACAGGCGTGGCACCGGTAGATTTTGAAGAAGGTTTTTCCCAATTTGATTTTGGATTTATCGAGTGGAGGGAGCGGGGCGGGTTTGGAAGGTAAGGGCCGTGTTTTTTTGAGGAGGTAAGCGGCAAGATCGGAGGCTTCGGTCAGGGTAAGGGGGATGCGCGGCATACGTGCATCCGGGCGGGTGGCAAGGGGGTTATGAATGAATGCGGCGA
>JANQQT010000260.1 GCA_028284925.1 Phycisphaeraceae bacterium
ACCACCGCGGACACCACAAGCACGGCTACCGCTACATCCCGGCCCACTATGAAACACGAACAAAACGAATCCTTGTCGAGCCCGCGCATTACCGCACACGACGCATCCCCGCCGTCTACCGAAGAGTCTGCGACCGATACGGCTACTCCCGACGCATCCTCATCCGCCCCGCCTCCTACGAGAAAATCCACGTCCCCGCTCGCTACGAACTTCGCACCTTCAAGGTCTTCGTACCCGCACGATACGTCCCCGTCGCCAAACCCCCGCGTTGCGGAACCGGCGCCCCCAAATTCGTTCGACACGGAATCGTCGGTGTGAGGCGCCACTAACTTAAACATTTCAATTCGTCCCCTGATGCCTGTAGCCGCAGCCACCTGGAGCACACTTCTTGCCACGCTCCAATCGGCTGCGGCTACCTTTTAACCATTACCATCCACCTGTTAATCCAAAAAAAACACGCGACCAATCCGGTCGCGTGTTTCTCTTTTCACATCAAACATACCCACCCGTTAGACAATCACCCTTTGACCTCCCACGTCTCTCCCGAATACAGCAGGCTTTCCAAATCACCCTGCCCACGCTTATCGATCGCCGCATTCACCTGCTCCTCAAGCAGATCCTCATAACAATCATCCTTGATCGAATAAAACACACCCATTGGCTCAGGAAATTTCGGATATCGCATGCGGCTCAAGACAAACGCCAACTTCTCATCATGCTCATCATGGAATAGCAAATCGTCTTCCGTAATACCCTTACCCAGCTCGACCACCTCAGGCTTACCATCCGCCGTCAATCGAATCCCCTTATCCCGGTCACGTCCAAACACCAGCGGCTTGCCATGCTCCAGACGAACAATATTGTCTTCCTTTGTGTCCTTGTCCGTACTGTACTTAAAGGCAAAGTGGTTAAAGATATTGCAATCTTGATAAATCTCGACAAACGATGAACCTTTATGCTGTGCCGCCGTCGTCAACACACCACCCAATCCCTTGTCCACATCCACCGACCGCGCCACAAAACTCGCCTCCGCCGCAATCGCCAGCGATATCGGATTCAAAGGCATATCAATCGATCCCATCGGCGTCGACTTTGTCTTCTTACCCTCTTCCGAAGTCGGCGAATACTGACCCTTCGTCAACCCGTAAATCCGGTTGTTGAACAGCATCATGTTCACATTCACATTACGCCGCAACAGGTGAATCAGATGATTCCCCCCAATCGACAAACCATCCCCGTCACCCGTCACCAGCCAGACATCAAGCCCCGGGTTCGCCATCTTGATCCCCGTCGCAAACGCCGGCGCCCTTCCGTGAATCGAGTGCATCCCGTACGTGTCCACGTAATAGGGAAAGCGACTCGAACATCCAATCCCCGCCACAAACACTGTGTTCTCTTTGCTCGATCCCAGCGATGCCAGAACCTTCTTCACCTGGTTCAGAATCGCATAGTCACCGCAACCCGGGCACCAGCGAACATCCTGGTCCGAAGCAAAGTCTTTCGCCGTTAACGCGGCCAGTGTAATCTCTTCTGTAGGCATCTGTTCTTACCTTCAAGACGAAATCTCGTCTGCCCATAAAAAAACCGCTTGCTCAATCAAGCGGTCGCTCCTGCTAGTCTCGCTTCCAGACTCTGGCCGTCTACCGATACCTGACTCTGATGAGGCTCCAGATACTGTGCTTCACCCCAATCTCCTTCAAGCATCAGATTCACAGCCTGCTCAATCTCTTCAATCAAAAACGGTTGACCCTGAACCTTATTCAAACCTCGAGCATCAACCAGATACTTCGCACGCACCAACTGACGTAACTGCCCCATATTCAATTCCGGGATAAGCACATGCTTGTACCCCTTAAGCACCTCACCCAGATTCTTGGGGAACGGGTTCAAATACCGCAAGTGAGCACAAGAGACGCTCTTGCCTTCACCCTGCAATCGCGTAACCGCTGTCGTAATCGCCCCATACGTTCCGCCCCAACCTAATACCAACACATCCCCACTTGCCTCACCCGCCACCTCAAGTTCCGGTATCCGCTCCGCCAGTTTCTCAATCTTCCCGGCCCGAATATCCGTCATCAACTGATGGTTCTCACCCACATAACACACATTCCCCGTAATGTGCTGCTTCTCCAACCCTCCGACACGATGCTGCAAACCGGGCGTTCCCGGCGCCGCCCACGGACGCGAAAGATTCTCATCACGGTCATAAGGCTCAAACGTCTCTGGGTCCGTCGGATGCTCAACCTCAATCTTCTTCAGGGAATCCACCGCCGGAAGCTTCCACGGCTCCGCCCCATTCGCAATATAACCGTCCGACAAAATCATCACAGGCGTCATTAGCTCAAACGCGATACGCACCGCCTCACGGCCAATATCAAAACAGTCACTCGGTGATCGTGGAGCCACCACCACCACCGGACAGTCACCATTTCGTCCGTACATCGCCTGCAATAGATCCGACTGCTCCGTCTTCGTCGGCAAACCCGTGGAAGGCCCACCCCGCTGCACCGAGCAAATCACCACCGGCAATTCCTGAATCACCGCCAGCCCAATCGCCTCGGCTTTCAACGCCAGGCCCGGCCCCGATGTCCCCGTCACACCCAACTGGCCTGCGTAAGACACGCCAATCGCTGCACACATTGCCGCGATCTCATCCTCCGCTTGAAACGTCTTTACCCCGAAGTGACGCGTCCCCGCAAGATAGTGCAGGATATCACTTGCCGGTGTGATCGGATACGAACAGTAAATCAATTGCTTGCCCGACAACTGGCTTGCCGCCACCAGCCCCATCGCCAATGCCTCGTTCCCCGTCACGCGGCGATACGTGCCCGGCTCAATCGACGCCTTGTCGATCTGATACTGAACCGGAAAGATCTCCGCCGTCTCACCAAAGTTAAACCCGGCCTTCAACGCCTGAACATTCGCAGACGCCACATCCGGAAGCTTCTTCTTCTTTCCAAAATACTCATTCAGGTAATTGATCGTCACGTCAAGCGATCGATCATACAGATAGTAAATCAAACCCAACGCCCACATATTCTTACATCGAAGCACATCCTTCGCCGACAACGCCCCATCCGCAAGCTCTTCTTTAGTCATTCGCGTGATCGGGACTTTGAACAGCTTGAATCGCTGGTCATACTTCTCATCTTCAATCGGGTTGTAATCCGCCTCATACCCCGCCTTGCGAAGGTTAACCTTGTTAAACTCATCCTCATTGACGATCACCACACCGCCCGATTTCACATCATCAATATTCGCCTTGAACGCCGCGGGGTTCATCGCAATCAACGCGTCAACCGCGTCACCCGGTGTGAAAATATCTGTGTCCGCAAAATTAACCTGAAAACCCGATACGCCCGCCACCGTTCCCACAGGCGCGCGAATCTCCGCCGGGAAATCCGGAAGCGTCGCAATGTCATTACCGAACATCGCCGCCGTATCTGTAAACTGCATCCCCGTAAGCTGCATACCATCACCACTGTCGCCGGCAAAACGAATTGTGGCGGAGCTGACTTTGACGACTTCCTGTTTCTGCGAGACCATGCGGTACTCTCCCGATCGGGAAACTGGTGATCCAGAGGCCTGTATGTCGTGGCTTTCCCCCGGGTAGTGGTAGGGGGGGCCAAAATTATTCGGCCATTATAAGTACCGACAATTCAACCATTCAACGAATAACCAAGCGAAAATGTGAAAAAAATACCAATCAGTTGGTCTCCCGCCCACGACGTCCATCTCACCTCACAAAATCCTCGACGGCACCCTTCCCCAAATCAAAAACTCCCCACCAATAGCAAACCCGACCGGATTGCTCCAGTCGGGTTTGCGGACGCGGGTGGTTTGTATTTGCAATCTTTTTAATTCACGGTCTGGTCATGCGCCACCTACCGTAAACTTGCTGAACCGGTGCCCGAAAGGGCCTTCCTCCATCATCAGCTTCTTGCTTCGGCCTGTTCTGATCGTTCCTGAGCAAAGCGAATTGCCGCGATGCCTAGAAAAGCCATTCCAGTTGCTGCCCACGGTCCGGCATGGATCAACCCTACTTCCTTATCCAAGGCCCCGTAGAGAACACCCGCCGTAAACAAGCTCCAGAGTAAAACTATTATCAACTTTCTCATCCTTGAGTTCCTTTCCTGCAATTCCGTTTGCCAATAATCCCGTTCTACTCCGCGTCCATGTCTGTCCTTGTCATGTCGCGTTGACATCACAAAAGTCTTATATAACCAAACCGGACGCAAACACCCAAAATCCAATTTCCCAAAAAACTTCTCCGTATAACCCAAAATCCCCATTTTTACGCCCTCAACCGCATTTCAGATTCTGGCGTATCGCCCGCTCATTCGCCGATACCACACCATTATGGAGGTGCGCGCGCACATATGGCACGGAAGCAGACCAAATCATCGAAAAATACAACAACCTCAGTCGAATCACTGAGCGTCGTGTTCACGCACGTCATCTGGATCCTCACCGCCGGGGCTTGCCTGCTCCTCGCGGCATCCCTCATCAGCTTCTCACCTGGTGATCCGCCAAGCCACTTCGTCTCACCCCAGAACGTTCAAACCCAAAACTGGTGCGGCACCTTCGGGGCGCTCCTTGCATACAAGGCTTACCTCATGCTCGGCATCGGCATCTGGGTACTCGTTGCCGCCCTCCTCGCCTTCCTCGCCGCCGTCGCGTCCAAAAGAAAACCCGACCAACTCGCACTCCGCATCGTCGGCACAATCATCATGGCCGTCACCACCTCGTCCTTCTTCGCACTCTTCGCGCCACAAGCCGGCCCATTCCCCGAAGGCAATGGCGGCCTCCTCGCCATATTCGTCACCGAACAACTCGCGCCGCGATTCGGAGCATTCGGCACGTTCATCATCCTCGCCATGAGCTTCGGCGTCGGCGCCACCCTCGCCATAGACCAGATCATCCTCGCCATCCCCAGAAGAATCCTCGCACTCGGCGGATGGCTCAAAACCGTCAACTGGCCCAAACCCGTTCTCGTCGGAAAGGGCCTCGGCGGAATCAAAGACAAACTCTCCGTCTTCGGCTCTCTCGGCAAACGTTCCAAGGATGACGAAGAATCCGATTCCAAACGCAAACTCCCCCTCAGACACGCCGGTTCCAAATCCGCAACCTCCGTCCTCGGCGAAGACGGTATCGATGAAGAGGCCGGCGGCCTCGGCGCCACCGAATCCTTCGACCCCGAAGACCACAAACTCGATGCCGATGACCCCGATGCAGATGGCGATGACATCGAGGATGAAGCAACCGCCAAACCCAAATCCAAAAAATCAGAAGACAAGGACTCATCCGTCGATCCCGATGCCATCCGGGAGAAAATGAAAAAACTCAAGATCACCATCGCCTCCGCAAAGCCGGCGACGGAAATGCCCGCCCCCGTCCAGGATCTCTCCGGCTACCAGTTCCCAAGCCTCGACATGCTCGTCGAACCCGAATCCAACTTCACGTCCGAGATGGCCCGCATCGTCCGCGAACAGGCCGAAGTCCTCGAACGAGCCCTCCAGATCTACCGCATCGACGCCGAAGTCGTCGCCATCGACGCAGGCCCCGTCATCACCCTTTATGAAGTACAACTCGCCCCCGGCACCAAAGTCAACATGATCAACCGTGTTGCCTCCGACATCGCCCGCGAGCTCAAGGCCCAAAACATCCGAGTCGTTCCAAACACCCAGGGCAAGTCCACCGTCGGCATCGAAGTCCCCAACGTCAAAAAGGAAAAAGTCCGCCTCAAGGAACTCATGGCGCTCGGCGGGCAGGCCGTCTTTGACAAAATGTCTCTCCCCATGTTCCTCGGCAAGGACGCCTCTGGCAACGCCCTCATCGCAGACCTCGCCCGAATTCCCCACATCCTCATCGCCGGGACCACCGGCTCCGGTAAATCCGTCTGTATGAACTCCATCATCATGTCCTTCCTCTTCGCCCGTCGCCCCGATGAGCTCAAGCTCGTCCTCGTTGATCCCAAAATGGTCGAAATGTCACAGTTCCGCGACATCCCCCACCTCATGTGCCCCGTCGTCACCGACATGAACAAGGCCGCCGCAATCCTCGAGTGGGCCGTCACCAAAATGGAGGAACGCTACGCCCTCCTCGCAGAAGCAGGCGTACGTGACATCGATAGCTACAACAACCTCTCCTGGGAAGACAAAGTCGAACGCTTCGCTCCCGAAAATCAGGATGAAGAGGCACAAATTCCCAAAAAGCTTCCCCGCCTCGTCTTCATCATCGACGAACTCGCCGACCTCATGATCACCAACAAAGAGGTCGAGGGCTTCATCGTCCGTATCGCCCAAAAAGCCCGTGCCGTCGGCCTCCACCTCATCCTCGCCACCCAACGCCCACAGGCCAACGTCGTCACAGGACTCATCAAATCCAACATGCCCGGCCGTGTCTCCTTCAAAGTTGCCTCCGGCATGGACTCCCGCATTGTCCTCGATGCCAAAGGCGCCGAGCTTCTCCTCGGTCAGGGCGACATGCTCTACCTCTCCCCCGGAACGTCCAAACTCGTCCGCGCCCAGGGCACACTGGTCGACGATGAAGAGGTCCGCACCGTCGTCCGTTTCCTCAAGAACGTCGCCACACAGTCCTTCGAACCCCAACTCGTCCAGCTCAAAGCCCCCGGCCAGCTCGACGATTCCACCGAACGAGACCCCATGTTCGACGATGCCGTCCGCATCGTCTGCCAGTCCAGAAGAGGCTCCGTCTCCCTACTCCAGCGAAGACTCGCCATCGGCTACGGCCGCGCCTCAAGACTTATCGAGGAAATGAGTCTCGCTGGCATCATCGGCGAATACAAAGGCTCTCAGGCCCGCGAAGTTAACGTCACACTCGAGGAATGGGATGAACTCCAGGCCGCCGCCGCCCAGGGCGGTCCCATGGGAGATACCGAAGCCGCCCCGGCGCCGCGTGTCGAGCTTGATGAAGACGGCAACGAAATCGCCATCGAAGACGACCCAGAGTCACAACTCGAAGAACTCGCCCACGATGAATCCGAAACGCCCACTCCTGAAGAGGAACAACTCCAGACCCTCGCCTCTTCTGATGATGACGACGACGAAGAAGAAGACGAGTTGGAATACGAAGACGAAGATGAATTGGAAGAGGACTTCGACGATGAGGAAGAGGAATACGAGGAGGATGAAGATCTCGAACCCGATGATGAAGAACTCGAGGATGTAGACGAATACGAAGAGGATGAAGAGTACGAAGAAGAGGAAGAAGATGATGAGGAATACGAATACGAGGACGAAGATGCAGAGGAGGAGGAGGAAAAATAATCTTCAATCTTCAATCCGCAATCCGCCAATCTCAACCAACCCCAACGCTTCGCCCCCGCGAAGCGTTTTTCATTCAACCCGCCCCCAAATTCCACCCTCCATCAAAACTCCGCGTTCCCCGGTGTCCTCGGAAACGGAATCACATCCCGAATGTTCGCCATCCCCGTCGCATAAATAATCGTCCGTTCAAATCCCAACCCAAAACCTGCATGCGGAACCGTCCCATACCGTCTCAAATCCCGATACCACCAGTAATCCTCTTTCTCCAATCCACACTCCGCCAACCTCGCATCCAACACATCAAGCCTCTCCTCCCGTTGCGCCCCGCCAATAATCTCACCAATTCCGGGGGCCAGCACATCCATCGCGGCCACCGTCTTCTCATCATCATTCATCCGCATGTAAAACGCTTTGATATCCTTCGGATAATCCATCACCACCACCGGTGCCTTCGCATACTCTTCCGTTAAATACCGCTCATGCTCCGATTGCAGATCGATCCCCCACTTCACCTCATACTCAAACTTCACGCCGCTGGCACTCGCCTTCTCCAACACCCCGATCGCATCCGTATAACTCATCCTCACAAATTCACTCTCCACAAACTGCTCAAGCCTCCCCACACACGCCTTGTCAATCCGCTGCTGAAAGAACCCCATATCATCCCCACGCTCTTCAAGCACAGCCCTAAAAATATACTTCAGCATATCCTCCGCCAAATCCGCGTCATCACTCAAATCCGCAAATGCAATCTCCGGCTCAATCATCCAGAATTCCGCCAGGTGCCTCGAGGTATTCGAGTTCTCCGCCCGAAACGTCGGCCCAAACGTATACACATTGCTCAACGCCAAACAATGCGTCTCCACCTCCAACTGTCCCGATACCGTCAGATGCGTCTCCTTACCAAAAAAATCATCCGCAAAATCCACCCTCCCTTCCTCATCCTTCCGCAAATTCACGAGGTCCAGCGTACTCACCCGAAACATCTCCCCAGCTCCCTCGCAATCACTCCCCGTAATAATCGGCGTGTGAATCCACATAAACCCTCGCTCATCAAAAAAGCGATGCACCGCCATCGACAGACAATGCCTCAACCGACTCACCGCCCCAAAAGTAGCCGTCCTCGCCCGCAAATGCGCCATCTCCCGCAAATACTCAAACGTATGACGTTTCGCCGACACCGGATAAGAATCCGGATCATCCACCCATCCCACCACCTCAATTTCCTCCGCCTGAATCTCATACGATTGCCCCTTACCCTCCGATTTCACAAGCTTCCCCCGCGCTGCCACCGAACACCCCGTCGTCACCTTCGTCACCTCCGATTCATAATTCCCCAGCTCCTTACCCGCCACCACCTGAATTGGATCAAAACACGAACCGTCATGCACCTGAACAAAACTGATCCCCGCTTTCGAATCGCGACGCGTACGCACCCACCCCTTCACCGTCACTTCGCCATCAACCTCTACCGACCCGGCCAACAAGTCTTTTATCATCACACGCGACATAACAGTCCTCTTCAATTCAAGGGTTCCAGTTTGCGGATTATCACACCACCTACCTCTCTCGGCAAACACAACCCCCATTCATTTACAACGCTGCTCCATGTTATCGGCCACACAAAAATAATTCCGCCTGATAAATCACCGCCAACATACAACCGATGATTCCCGTATGGCCAAGCGAAGGATCGTACGGCCTTAAAGGATTTGTCACATGGATGGACCAACCACCACGCCAAAGGACCGTCAATTTAGTCGACACTCAATTCGAGGCGAAGCCAGGCTCGAACCGCTCGACGAAGGCCCCTCACTCGACCCCCCCCTTCTGGTCATGCTTCAGGACATCGGTAGAACCGGTGTCAAATTCATGATCAACCAGAACTTGGATGTCGATTCGACATGGCGCCTCAGGTTCCTCCATCACGGATTTTGCATTGGCACGGTCCCTCTCATCGTACGATATGTCAAGGAAGTCGAGCGCGGAAACTTCCACGCCGGCGGACAGTTCATGATCGAACCATACATCCTCAATATGGTCGGCGTCAGTGAGGAAATCCTCAAAGTCAGCGAAGCGCCCGATGGCGAATCCTTCGACCTCGGTGATTTCTTTGCACCACCCGATGCCGTTGAAGACAACTAAAACCGTCGACTCGCACGGTAAAATTTCCGGTTCACACCAGGAACGAAACGCGGACTAAAACCCGCGTTTTTTCTTTGCACCAATCCATCCACACAACATCACACCCCGACCCTTCTAAAATCACCCCATGTACATCCTCGCCCTCAACACCTACCACGGCGGCTCACACAAGGCGTTCCTCTCCGGCTGGCAGAAACACTCCTCCCACCAATGGACCACCCTAACTCTCACCCCGCGCTTCTGGAAGTGGCGCATGCGCCACGCCCCCATCACCTTCGCCGACCAGCTCAAATCCCCTGACTTTGGCGCCTCCCAATTCCAAGCCCTCTTCTGCACCGACATGCTCGACCTCCCTTCCTTCAAAGGTCACGCCCCACCCCACATCGCCTCCCTCCCAACCATCGTCTACTTCCACGAAAACCAGCTCACCTATCCCGTCCCCAAAAACAAATCCCTCAATACCGACCTTGCCTTCACCAACTTCGCCACCGCCCTCGCTGCCGATGCCGTCTGGTTCAACTCAAACTTCCACCGCGACCAGTTCCTTACCGAAATTCATAAATACCTCAAAAACCTCCCCGACAACTACCTCCACCACCATATTGTCGACATCGAAAAAAAATCTTCCATCCAATACCCCGGCATCAACCTCATCACACCTCTGGCGCCCGATGCCCTCCCCCAATCACCTTCCACCTCTGACCCACTCCGCATCGCCTGGGTCGCCCGCTGGGAGCATGACAAAAACCCCGCCCAGTTCTTCGATGCCCTCACCAGTCTCCAAAACCAAAACATCCCATTCCGCCTCGCCATGATGGGCGGCTCCACCTCCAAACCAAACCCTCTCTTCGACAACGCCAAATCCCAATTCGCCCCCCACATCGACCAGTTCGGCTACACCGATTCCCTCGAACAGTACCACCACATCCTCCAATCCTCCCACGTCGTCGTTTCCACCGCCAACCACGAATTCTTCGGCATCGCAATCCTCGAAGCCGCCTCCGCTGGCGCAATCCCCATCCTCCCCAATCGCCTCGCCTACCCCGAAATTTTCCCCCCCGATTCCGCCATCTTCTAC
>JANQQT010000274.1 GCA_028284925.1 Phycisphaeraceae bacterium
TAACCCCTGGCGAACCCGGCATCGGCCAAAATGACCTGTCGGGTGATGGTTTTGGAGGCGTCGGAGGCGAGAAAGAGGAAGGTGGTGACGAGCATTTCGGGTGTGAGGTGGTAGTCGAGGATTTGCCATTCATCGATGAGTTTTTGTTTGATTTCGGGGGTGACCATTTCCTTGAGTTGTCTTTCCGTCATGATCCATCCCGGGGCGATGCCGTTGACGCGGATGTTGTCCTTACCGGCGGAGGCGGCGAGGGAGCGGACCATGCCGATGATGGCGGCTTTGGTGGCGGCGTAGCAGACGAGTTGTGAACCGCCGAGCCAGAACTCGACGCTGGAGACCATGATGATGCTGCCGGATCGTTGTTTGCGCATCCCGGGGATGATGTGTCGGGCGGCGATGAAGTAGTGGCCGACGTTGAGCTTGAAGAGGTCATCCCATTGTTCGGTGGTCATGTCGTCGAAATGGTAGCGGGGGTCGGAGGCGGCGTTGTTGATGAGGACATCGACGGGGCCGAGGTTGTTTACGGCGGCGTCGATGGCGGAGGTGATTTGGGATTCGATCATGAGGTCTGTGTGGTGGAAGTGAACTTTCGTGTCGGTGTGTTTATTTTGGGCATCGGATTCGAGGGTATGGCCCTGTTGGGCATCTTTATCGAGGAAGGAGATGTGTGCGCCCTGTTGGAGGAAGCCGTGGACGAGGGCGCTGCCGATGCCATTTGCGCCGCCGGTGATGAGGATGTGTTTGTCTTTGAGGTCGTGGAAGGTGGCGATCATGTTGGAGGAATCCTTTTCGGGCGTTGGCCAGATGGTTACAAGGCGTGGGAATGTTGGTACGATAGTGCAAACGCCGGGTAATACAAGGAGGTATGACCGATGCATATCTTGCAGGTTGTTCGCTCATCCCGCCGATATCAGAAGAAGGTTGCGTGTTTGTATTTGCGCGCGGGGTGAGTCGGCGGTGATGGGGTTACGGGATGGACAGGTTTTGATTGAGATTGTGAAATCAAACAAGCGATTGAAGTTAGGATGACTATGAAAAGCGGATTACGGCAATTGGTTTTGGGGTTGGTGGGGACACTGATTTTTTCGGGTGGTGTTCTGGTGGATGGGGCGCCGATTACACGGAAATCTCTGGCGCAGGATATTGATAAGATCATTCGTCTGGGGAATCTTGACGGGACGACGTTTGGGATTGTGATTACGGACCTTGATGGCCAACGTGATTTGTACACGCGTCATGCGGATACGGCGTTGACACCGGCATCGAATATGAAGTTGTTGACGACGGCGGCGGCGTTGAAGATGCTTGGGCCGAAGTTCGTTTTCAAGACGAAATTCAGCATGGTAGGGAAGGAGCTGGTGATTCAGGGAGATGGAGACCCGGCAGTGGGTGATCCGGTTTTGCTGAACCAAATTAATTATGACGTGGATATGTTTGTGGATCACATTACGCGTGCGTTGAAGAAGCAAAAGATCGGGGACATTGATTCGATTGTGGTGGATGACCGGGTGTTTGATGATCAGCATGTTCATCCAAACTGGCCGCGTCGTCATCTGGACCGTTGGTATGGCGCCGCGGTTGCGGGAATTAATTTCAATGATAATTGCCTGGATGTATTTGCGGCTCCTGCGGCAAGAGGAAAGAAGCCATCGGTGAGTTTTCAGCCGAAGCATGCGCCGGTGTTGATCGACAATCAGGCGAAATCCGGGTCGAACAATGCGTTGCAGATCAGTCGTCGTGGGAATACGAATCGTATTTTGCTTCGGGGGACGGTGAGGCACCAGTTGGTCAAGCCGGAGTCTGTCCCGATTCATGATCCCTCGATGTATTTTGGCGGGACGATTCAGAGGAGCCTTAAGGCTGCGGGTGTTACGGTGAAGGGAGTACGCAGAGCGGGACGTGAGGAGATTGTGAAGGATGGTCGTCCTGTATTTATTCTGGAGACGACACTCGGGACGGTGCTGCACCGGACGAATCGTGATTCGATGAATAATTTTGCAGAGGCGTTACTGAAGCGGATTGGTCATGAGTTGACGCATAAACCGGGAAGCTGGAAGAACGGCGCGGCGGCGGTTCGTCGTTTTCTGATTACGGTCTTGGGGACGGATACGGCACAGGTGATCATTGATGACGGGTCGGGCCTGTCTCCGAATAATCGTGTTTCGCCGCGTGCGATTATTCGTTTGCTTGCGCATATGCACGGACAGAAGAATCTGGGTGGAATTTTTATGGCGTCGCTGGCGAAGCCGAGTGACAAGCGGGGTACGCTGGCGAAGCGGTTTCGAGGCGTGAACCTGAAGACGAAGCTCCATGCAAAGACGGGATACATTTCGGGTGTTCTGGCGTTATCGGGTTATATGCGACATCACGATCGGACGTATGCGTTTTCGATGATTGCGAATAAGGGTCGGATTTACAACGCGCGCAAGGCGATGGACAAGATTATTGTGAAGTTGGATAAGTATGTAGCTTCGCAGACGCCGCGGAAAATCGGGGGTTGAGTTTGGGGAGGCGGGGGTACAGTAAAGGTGATTCCGTATGGAAAAATGGGGAAATTCCAGTTGCACGGGTGATTTTAGAATCTATATAATGTGCAGAGAGAACTGGGGAAAGGTTTGCATAAATTGGTGTGCAGATGGAAGATTGATCACCTTTCGGTCGGGCATTTGAGACGGCCGAGTGTGGAGAACGCAAGATGGTTATCCGATATGGCAGAATTGGTTTAGGGATTTGTGTTGTTGTTTGTCTTTTGAGTGTGAGTATGACGGCGCGAGCCGGCCTGTTGGCGCATTGGCGGCTGGATGACGCCGTTGGTACACAGGGACCCGATTCGATCGTTGACAGTCTTAGCGGTCATCCCGGAACGCCGGTGATTGGTCCTTCGCCTGCGACGCCTTTGACACTGGGTTTGCCGGGCGCTCTTGCGGGCATAACAGATACGACAGGAACGGCAGCGGACTTTAATAATGTTTCGATTGATGTGCCTTTTGATCCGGCGTTGAATCCGGAGAGTTTTACGTTTGCGGCGTTTGCGAAGGCGGATGCGACGGCGGGTTTTCAGGCGGTGGTGACGAGTCGTTTTGATATTGCGGGAGGGCAGGAGGGATTCATTCTTTATAACAACTCCGGTGGGCAGTGGGATTTCTGGACGGGACCCGGTACGGGTGGTTGGAATACTCTGCCGGGTGGAACGGTAACGACGGGTGAGTGGACGCACCTTGCGATTTCGTATGACGCGGGGACGAATACGAAACGGATTTATGTGAATGGCGTAGAGACGGGCTCGAACAACGGAGGGTATAAGGCGAACACAGGTCGCGATTTGCACCTTGGCGCGGGCGCCGATTTTGGCGATCAGTTTCGTTTCGATGGGATGATTGATGACGCATCGTTGTGGAATGTTGCGTTGTCGCCAAGTGATATTGACATCATTTCGCAAGTAGGAGCATTTGCAGTTCCGGACAATCAGGTGGCGTTCTGGACGCTGGACGATCCTCCAGGATCGGCGACGATTATGGACAGTGTTGCGGGGAGAAATGGGAGTATTCCTCCACCACCTCCGCCGGCGTTTGCATTGGGTCATCCGGGGGCAAATGGGAATACGGGCACGAGTGTGGCTTTGTCGAACGCTTCGATTGATGTGCCTTATAGTCCGGCGCTGAATACGGAGAGTTTTACGTTGACGGTATGGGCGAAGGCGAGCGTAGCGGATGGTTCTCCTTATTCGGTGGTGACGAATCGAGAGGATATTGGTCCGGGTACGAATACGCGCGGGTTTGTTCTTTACAACATCGGTGGGCGATGGGAGTTTTGGACCGGCGATGGTTTTGGAGGCGGGCTTGACGGGGACTTCTGGGATATTATTGCGGGGCCGGACGTAGTGGTGGATGAGTGGACGCACCTTGCGATTTCGTACGATGATGCGACGGATACCAAGTCGCTATACGTGAATGGTGTGCTGATGGGGTCGGTGGTGGATCCGAATCAGTACACGCCGAATCTGAGCCGTGATCTGCATATCGGAGCGGGTGGTGATTTCGGCGACCAGTTCAAATTCAGGGGTCAGATTGATGATGTACTGCTTTTTGACATGGCACTGGATGAGACGGTGATTCGTGGAATCATGAACAATAGTTTACAGCCGCCGGTGATCCCCGAGCCGGGGATGGGTGTACTTGGGTTATTGGTTTGTGGTGGGATGTTGGGACGTCGGCATCGCAGGTGAGATTGGTTGCGAGGTCAGACGTCGAAGGATTAAATTGGGATCGAAATTGTGTCGCCGTCAGTCCTTGTGGGACTGGCGGCGTATGCTTTATGTGAGGTGGGGGAAAGATCCGGCAGAGGATAGAGACTCATGGTGATGAATGCGGAACGGAGTAAAGGTGGGGTGAGGCGAATGAAGCAGTTTTGTTTGTCGCGCGTGATTGAGGGTGGCGGGAAGGTAGACGGACAAAAGATATTAGCTGGGAAACCCGGTAAGTTGGAGTATCTTGAGGGGCGACTGCTGTTATCGGGGAACCCGATCATTACGGAGTTTCTGGCGTCGAACACAAATGCGATTGATGACGGGGATGGGGTATCAAGTGATTTCATTGAGGTTTACAACAGCGGGAATGAGGCGGTAAATCTGTTGGATTATTCGCTGACGGATGACGTGGATGATCTTGAGAAATGGCGGTTTCCGGAGGTGGTGTTGGGGGCGGGTCAATATTTGCTGGTGTTTGCATCGAATCAGTCTAGTGATACGTATGTGGATGGTGATGGGAACCTGCATACGAATTTTCGGTTGGATCCGGATGGGGAGTATCTGGCGTTGGTGGAGCCGGATGGCGTGACGGTGGCGTTTGAATATGGGCCGGAGTTTCCGCCCCAGCTGACGGATATTTCGTATGGTTTACCGGCGGAATCGGATGTGACGTTTCTGGTGGACGGGGATACGGAGGGGGAGGTATTGATCCCGACGAATGGCTCACTGGGGTCGACATGGACGGAGGTTGGATTTGAGGCGGGACCGGAGTGGATTACGGACGTGAGTCCGGGTGTGGCGGCGACGGGAGGGTTTGGGTTTGATACGGCGGCACCGACGCCAAACCTGGTGGCGGCGTGGCCTTTGGATGATGCGGCGGGGAGCGGCTCGGCGGAGGATTCGAGCGGGAATGGTCATGAGGCACAGGTGGTGGGTTCGGTAACGTTCGGCCAACCGGGGGCGACGGCGGCGACGGGAACCGGCGTATCCATGTCGAACGCTTCTCTTGATGTGACTTACAGCCCGGAGTTGAATCCGGAATCGTTTACATTTGCGGCATGGGCGCGTGTGACAGGCGGGGCCGGCCAGTTTCGATCAGTGGTGACATCGCGCTTTGACGGGTTTCCGACCCTGGGTGGTTATGTGCTTTATGCGGGCAGTAATAACACGTGGCAGTTCTGGACGGGTGGCGGTGTGAATGCAGGTGCATGGGATGTGTTGACGGGACCTGCAGTGCAGTTGAACACGTGGACGCATGTGGCAATTTCGTTTGACGATGCGACCAATACGAAGACGCTTTACATTAATGGAAACCCGGCTGCGTCGACGACGACGCAGCGGTATGCGCAGAATGCTTCACGTGACTTGCATATCGGGGCAGGGAATGACTTTGGGACACAGTTTCGTTTTCCGGGGAACATTGATGACGCCTCGTTGTGGAATGCAGCGCTGGACCAGACGGCGATTCAATCGCTGATGAACCAGGGGACGCCTGAGGGTTCGGTGGTGGATTTTGATCCGCTGATTGACACGGATCTGGAGGCGGAGATGGAGGGTGTGAACGGGTCGGCGTATTTGCGTTTTCCGTTTACGGCTGATCCGAGTGGATTCGATTCGTTGACACTGGATATTCGGTATGATGATGGGTTTGTGGCGTACCTGAATGGGACGGAGGTGGCGAGAAGGTTAGCGCCGAGTGTATTGGCATTTGATTCGACGGCAACGGGCGGGCGGTCGGATACGGTGGTGGTGGCTGGGGAAGAGATTGACTTGACGGGGAATTTAGGGTTATTGAATTCGGGAGAGAACGTGTTGGCGATTCATGGTTTGAATCTATCTGCGAATGATTCTGACTTTTTGATATCGCCGACCTTGCGTGCGGCGGTGACGGAGGTGGATGTGAATTCGGCGGGTTATTTTGAGACGCCTACGCCCGGGGCGGCGAACGCGGCGCAGACGGACAATATTGGACCGTTGATTACGAATGTCGGTCATGAGCCGGCGGTGTTGGGTTTCGGAGAGAAGTTGGTGGTGACGGCAGAGTTGGATGAGGTAACGATTCCCGTTGGGTCGGTGTCGCTGACGTATCGCGTGATGTACGGGGGTGAAATAACGGTCGGGATGGTGGATGACGGGACGGGTGATGACGCGGAGGCGGGTGATGGGATTTATACGGGGACGATCCCAGCGAATGTGGCGACTCCCGGGCAGATGTTGAGGTATTACGTGAGTGCGGAGGATGCGGACGCAAATGGGTCGCGTGAGCCGAGGTTTATTGATCGGGTGGGGAATAATCAATCGGCCGAATATTTCGGGACTGTGGTAGACAATGCGGCGGTGTCGAGCAATCTGCCGATTCTTCAGTGGTTTTCACAGAATCCGAATGCGGGGAATACGCGAACGGGGACGCGGGCGAGTGTGTTTTATGAGGGGCGGTTTTACGACAATATTTTCGTGCGTCAGCGCGGGCAGGCGACGAATGGAGGGTCACAGAAGTTTGATTTCAATAAGAAGGATCCGATTTGGGTGAATGAAGAGATGGGGAGAGTGGGTGAGATTAATATCAATGCACAGGGGTCTGACCCGACGTTTATTCGCCAGACGCTGGCTTTTGAGACGTTTGATGATGCAGGGGTTGCTTCCTCGCAGAGTTTCCTGACGCATATGCGTGTGAATGGCGGTTTTGATCGAGCGGGTGTGGTGATTGAGCAGGTGGATGAGGATTTTCTGGAGCGGAACAATCTGGATCCTGAGGGTGCGCTTTATAAGTTTGTACAGCGATCGCAACTGACACCGGTGTTTTCGAATGTGACGGATGGTGTGGAGAAGAAGACGCGTGAGGATGAGGATTTTTCGGATCTGCAGGCGCTGGTGGACGGGTTGAACCTGCCGACTGAAGCGGAGCGGAACGCTTTTGTGTTTGATAATATCGACATGCCGCAGGTGATTAACTATCTTGCGGCTCGAGCGATTACGCAGGATGTGGATTCGGTTCGGAAGAATTTTTACGGATATCGAGATACGAATGGGAATGGGGAATGGTCGATTTTCCCGTGGGATAAGGACTGGACGTTTGGGGTGGTGGGTGGCGCAGGGACCTTTGCGCGGCATCCATTCCTGGGTGACCAGCAGCATCTGCTATTGTGCTGCAATCAGTGGTCGGTGTTGTTTGATGTGATGTTTAATCTGCCATCGACGCGTGAGTTGTACTTGAGGCGTATCCGGACATTGATGGATGAGATGTTGCAACCGCCGGGTACGCCGGGGAGTGAAGGACTGTTTGAGCAGCGTGTGGATGAGTTGTTTGCGGAAGCGGCGGGGGAATTGGGAGGCGGACCCGCGAATGCGATCAGTGGATTGAAATCGTTTTTCCCGACGCGAAGAAATGATTTGTATAATACGCACAATATCGAGAACGTCGGCGGTGGTGAGATTTCGACGATTGTTCCGGAGTTTGCGAATGATGTACGGTATATGGTGGCGAAGAATGGGGCGTTGGATGGGGTGTGGATGGATCAGGGGTTTGATGACTCGGGTTGGTCGATTGGTCAGTATGGGATTGGTTATGAGACGACGCCGGCTGATTATCAGAACCTGATTCGGACGGATATTGAGTCTGAGATATTTAACCAGGTGGGGTCGTTGTATACACGAAAGACGTTTGACCTGGCGAATTTTGACGCGATTTCGGAGTTGACGCTTCGGATGAAGTATGACGACGCGTTTGTAGCGTATATCAATGGCGTGCGTGTGGCGAGTCGGAATTTTTCGGGGACGCCTGTTTTTAACTCGACGGGTCAGAATCATCCGGATGGGGCGGCGGTGGTGTTTGAGAACATCAACATTTCGTCGTTTATTCCCCAATTGAATTTACAGCCGACGGGAAATGTGTTGGCGATTCACGGGATCAATACGGGGTTCAGTTCATCGGATATGCTGGTCTTGCCGGAGTTGGTGGAGGGTGTGATCGGGAATGATGATGCGGCGGGGATACCGAATAAGCAGCCGGCGTCGCCAGATATTGAAATTGGGGCGATTGAGTTTAATCCGGGATCGGGAGATCAGGACCAGGAATATATTGAGATTGTGAATCCTTATGACACGGCGATCGATGTGAGTGGATGGGAGATGAGGGGCGGTGTTGGGTTTGTGTTTAAACCCGGGACGGTGATTCCGTCGAACGGGACAATTTATCTGACGCCTGATTCGAATGCGTTCAGGGCTCGGACGGTCGGGCCGGGTGGGGGACAGGGGTTGTATGTGCAGGGAGGTTATGAGGGGCATTTGTCGAATTTCGGAGAGACGCTGGAGTTGTATGACGGAGATGGAGTGCTGGTGGATACGTTGAGTTATGAGGGGGCTCCATCGGATGCGCAACAGTATTTGCGTGTGGCGGAGTTGAATTTTAATCCGGCTGACCCGACGAACGATGAACTGGCAGTGGACAATACGCTTGACAATGATGATTTTGAGTTTGTGGAGTTTGTGAATATCTCAGACAGCGTGACGATTGATCTGGGAGGGATCACGTTTTCGGATGGGATCGTTTTTACGTTTGGGGCGGGGAGCCTCGCGCCTGGGGAGCGTGTGTTGATTGTGAAGGATTTGACGGCGTTTGGGATTCGGTATGAGACGGCGGGTTTGGATATTGCGGGGGAGTATACGGGGTCGCTGGACAATGGTGGGGAGAGGGTGAAGTACGATGATGCGGATGGGAGTACGATCCAGGAGTTTGAGTATGACGATGGGCGAAAGTGGCCTATTGAGGCGGATGGGTTTGGAGCATCGATAGAAGTGATTGATACGGCGGGAGATTATTCGGATGCGGATAACTGGCGAGCATCGTATGAAGCGAACGGAACGCCCAGAGGTTTGGGTGTAGGCGCTGAAGTGAACGTGTTTCTTGTGCCGCGGCATGTGGTGACGGGAGGTGATACGTCTGTGGATGTACCGGCGACGGATTTGGCGCATGTGCCTGGAGGTGAGGCGGATGACTTCTGGGTGAGGGAGGGGACGGCATATTTTGTTGAGGTGTGGCTGAAATCGGACCAGTTGTCCGGAGACGGGGGAGCGATTGCCGGTGGGAGTTTGACGCTGGAGTTTGATCCAGCGACGGCGACGCCTGTGTCGATCGGGTTTGGAGATGGGTTTGGTTTGAATCAGACGGAGGACCTGGATCTGATTGAGGGGTTGTATTCGTTTGGGGCGGAGAGTGGATCGGCGGACCTGGGAGATGATGAGCATGTGCTATTCGCGCGTGTGATGTTCATGAGTCGGAATGATATTGATCCGGTGGGGCAGGTGTTCCATGCGGTGGATACGGGACTTGATCGGGATGCTGTGCCTTATGCGTTTACGACGGTGGGCCTTGGCGGTGTGCCGACGAATTTCGAGGAAAAGACAGCGGATGTGGAATCCAGGGGGGTGATCTTTGATTTTGATAATAATGATGTGGTGAACTTTGGGGATTTGGGATTTTTTCTGCCGGCGATGGGCGAGGTAGTGGGTGGGAGTGAGCCGGCGTATGCGGTGTGGGCGGATTTTGATGGGGATGAAGAGGTGGGGCAGACGGATCTGGATGCGTTGACGGAGGCGTTTGGTAAGACGTTTGGTGATCTTGCGATACCGGCGGGGGCGAGGACGGAGGGAGATGTGGGTGGAGGTGGGGTGGTGTTGGGTGTTGATTTGTTGGGTGAGGCGGAGGGCGTTTGAGTGTGGATGAGGTGCGGTGTTATTGGGTAAGGATGAAAACGATGAACATGGAGATCCAGACGGCTTCGAGGAAGTGCCAGTAAGTGGCAGTGAGTCGAATGGTGGTCGCAGAGGGGTGGGCGGCGGGTGATTCCTGATTGAGACTGACGGCGGGTGGATTTGGTTTCAGGATAAGCCATGCGAGAGGGAGGATTCCGCCGAGGACGTGTAAGGCGTGAAGGATGACGAGGAAGAAGAGCATGCCGTACAGTCCGTAATGACTGGAAAGGGCACGATTGTGCTCGTTGAGGAGTTCGGCAAGGGCGGGGGATTGTGCGATAATGAATGCGATGGCGAGAAGAAGGGTGGCGGCGAGGAGTCTTTTGGTTTTGGTGGGATTGTATTGTTCTGCGGAGCGTGTGGTCAGGTGGATGGTAACGCCGCTTGCGATAAGGATCATGGTGGAGAGGTAGAGTCCTATGGGAATGTTGAGTGTACCGGAATCAGGGCTGTTTGAGCCGGTGATGCGGATATAGACGTAGCCCCAGATGCTTGCGGCGAAAAGCATGATGAGGGAGGCAAGGAATATCCAGAGGCCGAGCCTTCGTGCGGCGGGGGTTGCGAGGAGACGGGGATTGATATCTGAATGCGAGCCCTGATCGTCGGGGGGATCGGGGAGGAAGGGTGAATATTCTTTGGGAATAGGAGGGCGCATGGGAGAAGATTCGAATGTCGTCGAAGTATGTCTGTATGATAGGCGTGTGACGTAAGGGAAAGGGAAAGGGACGGGAGTTTTGGGAGGAATCATGAGAGGTATGGCGAATTGTCATTTGCCGGGGCGGAGGAGGGTCGATTTGGGGCCGGCATCGGTGGGACGTTTGAAATTACGATCTCTGGTGAGGAGGAATTTGTCGAATTCGAAGCCGTCTTCGCGCATGGAGAAGGAGATGGTGTAGAAGCCCGGTTTGGGGATGTCGAGGAATATTTTGTAGGGTTCGCCACAGTGGTTTTTCTGCGTGCGTTGTTTGGATTCCCACCACCATGACCTCTTACCTTTGCACCATTGGAGACGTTGTCCGGTCGCGGGCCAAGTGTTGTTGATGCCGACGTGAATACCGTTGTCTTCGGAACCTGAGGAATAGGCGCGAACCCAGACGTAGTATCGGCCTGGTGTATTGAACTTGACGTGGTAGTCGAGGATGGCCATTTGGCCGGCTTTGTTGGAGAAGTTGACACCGTGCGTTAGTTTGTCGGCGTGGGTAACGCGCGTGTCGGGGAGGATCTCGAGATAGGCTTTGCCCGAGGCAGAGGCGTGGTGAGAGGGATCGGGGTCGGGTTTAACGGTGGGTTTTGAGGAGGCGGAGGTGATGTACCAGCGTCGTGTTTTGTGGGCGCGTTGTGAGGAGAAGTGTTCGGCTTCGACGGCAATCAGGCCATTGGATTCGGTGAAGATTTTGGCGTTGGCGGGAATGGCTTTGCGAGGGAGCGGTTTGATGGCCGTTGGTTTTTTGTTGTTGGAGGGTTTGTTTGAGGCCGGGATTGTGGCATTGGGTTTAGGGAGATCGGCGATGATTTTGGTGTCGCCATTGGCGCGGATGTAAACGGCCCAATCCTGTTTGGGAGAATCGGGTGGGGCGCCGACGGAGATTTTTGCCGGAGCATTGATGGAACGGGTTTGCGTTTGTTGAAGGGGATCCCCGGTGCGGGGATTGTACCAGTAGACTGAGAACTCACCTTTGACGTGCGATAGATCGATGGTTGCCGAGCCGCCATTGGGAAGGTACAGGGCGTAAGTGTGACCGGGTTTGGCGAGAGCGAAGGCATTGCCTTTGATGATGAGTTGGTCGGCAGAATTCATTTCCGCAAAGGGAAGGTTTTGCTGGAAAAATTCGATAGCGTAGCGGGTCTGGTCCCAGAGTTTGTCGCGCGAGCGGAAGTCTTCAAGGTTGAGATCGTTGTGGGGGTTTGCGTAGCCGAAATACCATTCGACGCCTCCGCCGCCCGCCATGAGCGCTCCCCAGAGTGCGGTTTTTCTGGCGATCGGCTGATTGTTGTTCTTTTTGGCATCATGATCGACACCGAATTTGGCGGTGCCGGGTTCGTCGACATTGACGACCCAAGGGTAGCCTTTTTTCTCTGAGACACTAACCCAGTGGCGGACGGATTCGTGGATGGTGTGCCAATCGTTGGAATATTGGAGCGATGGGCCTTCGAGTTTTTTGAATCCGAGGAGGGGGTTGTAGACCTTGGTTTTCTGGTTGGGGTAGGTGTGAATGACGATGGGGTTTTTATAGGTATCAAGAGATTTGATGTAATTGCAGTACTGTTTGATTTGTTGCGTGGTGTTGGTGTTTTCCTCGCCGAGATTCCAGACGACGGCCTGGTGGTGGGCAAAGCGAGCGATGAGTTCGCGAAGGTAGAGCTTTCGGATAGGTCCAAGTTCGCCACCATCGAGGAGTTGGTCGTTTTCCGTTTCCTGAGTGATGACATGGAGGGCAAGGCCTCTGGAATCCATGTGGTTGAAGATGATGTTCCACTGGTCGAGTTTGGAGCAATCGAAGCGGTCGCGGATATCGGATTCGATCCAGGGCCAGACGTCATCGCCATCGCCGTGAACGTTCATGGTGAGGAAGTAGACGGAATTCATGCCTTTGGATGCGAGGTAGTTGAGTGCGCCGATGAGGGCTTTGCCTTTACCGTCTTTCCATGTGGGGTCACCTGATTTGAAATCCCTGAGGTGAGGTTTGTAGGTGTGGAGTTTGGTTTTGTGTTGTTTGTTCTTGCGTGGTTTGGGATTCTTCTTTGTGCCGTCGAGGTCGACGTAGGCGAGAAGGTTTTCGGGGGAGTCGGCACCGCCTTTGAGGAAATACCGTTTGGAAGCGGCGTATTGCCAGTAGCGTTTTCCGACATACCGAAGTTTGCCATGGCGCCAGTGGGATCGGTCTGTCTTTCTGATGTGGCGAACTCTGAATGAACCGGAGTGGCCGTGAGGTTTGACGGTTTTCGCGTTGGTGGTGTTGTTGGTGATGGCAATGTTCTTAGCAGTGTGGAAACTGACTTTGAAGGACCATTTGCCGGCTTTATCAGGAACAAAGTGGGTACGCCATTGATCGCCTGATGTGGCGGAGGTTTGGGCGGCATTGCCATCGGCGGCGAAGTAGCCGGGAACGATGTAGGACTTATCCTGATGCGTGAAGGTGACGGTCAGGTGGTAGTCACGGAAAGGATTTGGGTTGGCGGTTTCGGAAGTTTTTGGCCCGGTGATGGTGAGGGTGAAGGGGTGGTGGGCAATCATTGGGCCTTGGATTAAAGCGTTGCCGATAACAGCGGCATGGGAGAGTCGGGAGGAAATGACGAGAAAGATTGCGATGAGAAATATGACAGAGGTATGGCATGGATGACGCATGGGACTTGTCCTCTAGCTTGGATTTTGAGAATATTTGGCCACGGGAACGGAATATCATACACCAATTGGGAGGACTGGTGTGAAGTGGGCGTATATGGGAGATGGAGTGGGCAACTACTGGATGAAGTGCTTCTCTATGAGATACTGCATGATGCGGTCAACGGCGGTATCGGCGTCTATTTCATGTGTCGGCAGAGTGATTGTGGGCGCCTCCGGGGCCTGGTACTCGGCGGAGACGCCGGGGAAGCGTTTGATTTCTCCGGATTCGGCTTTGGCGTATGAATCGGCTGCACGATCGCGACAGGTTTCCAGGGGGGCGGAGAGGTGGATTTCGATGAAACGATCCTCGCCGACAATGGACCTGGCGTTGGAACGATTCTCGGCGCTGGGTGAGAGGAAGGCACAGATTGAGATGAGTCCGGCGTTGTTAAAGAGTTTGGCGACTTCGGCGGCACGTCTGAGGTTTTCACTTCGGTCGTCCGCGTCGAAATTGAGGTCGACATTGAGACCAAGTCGTGCGTTTCGACCATCGAGAACGTGGGAAAGGATACCATTGTCGAAGAGTCGACGTTCCAGAGCGTATGCGATGGTGGATTTGCCGGAGCCGGTGAGACCGGTGAGCCAGATGGTGGCGGGTTTGGCGCCAAGTTTGGCGATGCGTTCATCGGGCGTGACGGCGCTGGTGTGGCGTTCGGTGTGTAAGCGAGTATTGAGGGCGCCATCGTTCGGATCCTGCTCGAGGATCATGCCAGCGCCGACGGTGTTGTTGGTGAGACGATCGATGAGAATGAATGCACCGGTATGGCGATTCATTTTGTAGGCGTCGTATGCAATGGGGATGGCGGTTTCGACGACGCATCTGCCGATTTCGTTGAGATTGAGTTGGCCGGCATCGTTGCGGTGGAGGGTGTTGACATCGATCTGGTATCGGAGTTCGCTGACGATGGCGGGCGTGGTCTTGGACGCATGCTTGACGAGATAGGAGCCGCCTTCGCGGAGGGGTTCATCGGTCATCCAGACGAACATCGCTTCGAAAGTCCTGCCGACATGGGGTTGGTTATGTCGGTGAACGAGCATGTCGCCTCGGCTGATATCGATTTCATCTTCGAGGACGATTGTGCCGGGTCGCCATGCGGGTACTTCATTGGTCTCATCGCCAGCTTCGAAGAGTTGTTTGACCCTTGAAGATTGGCCACCCGGAAGGACGACCAGCTCATCACCGGTTCGGACAGTACCGGAAGCGACTGTTCCGGAAAAACCGCGGAAGTTCAGGTCAGGCCGAGAGACATATTGGACGGGAAAGCGGAGGTCGATGAGGTTTCGGTCCGAGGCGATAGGAACGTTTTCGAGGAAGTTGAGGAGGGGGCTGCCCTTATACCAGGGCGTATTGTCGCTGCGATCGACGACGTTGTCGCCATTGAGCGCGCTTAGGGGGATGAAGGTCATGTCGGGGATTTCGAGTTTGGCTGAGAAGTCGGTGTAGTCGGAAACGATCTGGTCGTACGTCTCGCGGGAGAAGTCGACGAGGTCCATTTTATTGACAGCGACGACGACGTGTTTGATGCCGAGGAGAGAGACGATGAAGCTATGGCGACGGGTTTGGGTGACGACGCCGTGGCGGGCGTCTATGAGGATAATGGCAAGGTCGCATGTGCTGGCGCCGGTGGCCATGTTCCGGGTGTATTGTTCGTGGCCAGGCGTGTCGGCGATGATGAACTTTCGCTTCGCGGTGGAAAAGTACCGGTAGGCGACGTCGATGGTAATGCCCTGTTCTCGTTCGGCTTTGAGGCCATCGGTGAGCATGGCGGGGTCGAAGTCCGTACCGGTGGTTCCGTGGAGTTCGGAATCCTTCTTAATCGCGGCGAGTTGGTCCTCGTAGATGAGTTTGGAATCGTAGAGAAGACGACCGATAAGCGTGCTTTTGCCATCGTCGACGGAGCCGCAGGTAAGGAAGCGAAGAAGATCCTTGCGCTCGTGTTGGGCAAGGTAGGCATTGATGTCTTTTTCGATAAGTTCTGACTGGTGGGACACTTTGGTTCGGGGCCTTCTTGGTGGGTTTGCGGCTTGTAGTTAGAAGTAGCCTTCGCGCTTTTTCTGTTCCATGGAGGCGGACTGGTCATAATCGATGATGCGACCCTGTCGTTCGGAATGGGTGGCGAGGAGCATTTCCTGGATGATTTCGGGGAGGGTTGTTGCCGAGGACTCGACGGCGCCGGTGAGAGGGTAGCAGCCGAGGGTACGGAAGCGGACCATTTTCTCGACGGGGGCGTTATCGGGATCGATAGGCATGCGGTCATCGTCGACCATGATAAGCGTTCCACCCTGATCGACGACGGGGCGGCTGGCGGAGTAATAGAGTGGGACGATGGGAATATTTTCCAAGTGGATGTACTGCCAGATGTCGAGTTCAGTCCAGTTGCTGAGGGGGAAAACGCGGATGGATTCGCCCTTGTTAACTTTGCCGTTGTAAAGGTTCCAGAGTTCGGGTCGCTGATTTTTGGGATCCCACTGGTGGAGTGAATCGCGGAAGGAGTAGACGCGTTCCTTGGCGCGGCTCTTTTCCTCATCGCGTCGGGCGCCGCCGAATGCGGCATCAAAACCGTGTTTGTCGAGAGCCTGCTTGAGGGCGACGGTTTTCATGATGTCGGTGTACTTCTGGCTGCCGTGATCAAAGGGGTTAATGCCTGCATCGCGAGCCTCGGTATTGGTGTGGACGAGGATCTTGAGGCCCCATTCGTCGGCAATTTTCTGGCGGAATTCGATCATCTCACGGAACTTCCAGCCGGTATCGATGTGAAGGAGTGGAAATGGGGGTTTACCCGGAGCGAAGGCTTTCATCGCAAGGTGGAGCATGACCATGGAGTCCTTACCGATGGAAAAAAGCATGACGGGGTCGTCAAATTCGGCAACGACTTCACGGATGATGTGGATGGACTCAGCTTCGAGTACCTTGAGATGTGTGAGAGCCTGCGTGCTCACGTATGCGATTCCTGGGTGAGGTTTGAAGTTCGGGTTTTGATGCCGGCCTGCGGTTGTGGTTGCAACAAAGTCGGCAAAATTGGAAGGGAATAATAGCAGGTTGAGCGTTGTATTCCGCATTTAATTGACTTAAAGAGGCGGCGAGCCAACGATTGGCGAACCCTCGGTGAGGGGCGAGCGGCGGAGAGGAGGTTTTTGAGACGGCATTGATTTTGGGGAGTTTGACGGGGGATGACGTAGATATGAGTGAATACCCGCAAATACCATCCGATCCGACGCAAAATACACGTGTTGACTCGCTGACGCGTGTGTTGACGCCTGTGGAATTGAAAAACGAGCGTAAGAAGTCGGAGGTGGCACAACAGACTGTCCTAGAGGCGAGGGCAGGGATCGAGCGAATCCTGGCGGGAGAGGATAAGCGCGTGTTGGTGATTGTGGGGCCTTGCTCGATCCATGATGAGAAGGCGGCATTGGAGTATGCGGGCCGGTTGAATGAGATTCGAAAGCAATATGAAGACCGGATCATGTTCGTGATGCGGGTTTACTTTGAGAAGCCGCGAACGACGACGGGGTGGAAGGGGCTGATTTATGATCCTCATCTGGACGATTCGTTTGATATTGAACACGGGCTGAGGGCGGCACGGGGGTTGTTGCTGGAGATTAATGACATCGGACTGGCGACGGCGACGGAGTTTCTGGATCCGATCGTGCCGCAGTATATTGACGGGTTGATATCGTGGGCGGCGATCGGGGCTAGGACGACGGAAAGTCAGACGCATCGTCAACTGGCCTCAGGATTGTCGATGCCGGTAGGGTATAAGAACGCGACAGATGGGAATCTACAGGTTGCGATCAATGCAATGATTGCGGCAAGGGGGCATAGTTCGTTTCTGGGAATCACGCCGGGCGGCCAGGTTGCGATTGTGAAGACTGCGGGGAATCCCGCGGGTCACCTGATCTTGCGTGGGGGAGCGGACGGGACGAATTTTGATGCGGCATCGATTGCCCATGCGGAGAATGAGTTGCAGCAGGCGGGCCTCTCGCCTCGATTGATGGTGGATTGTTCACATGCGAACGCCGGGAAGAGTCATGAACAGCAGCAGCATGTGTGGCGGTCGGTGATGGAACAACGGGTTAAGGGAAACCGAAATATCATCGGGATGATGCTGGAATCGAACCTGGTGGAGGGACGACAGAATCTGGGGACGCACAAGAGCGCGTTGGTGTATGGCCAGTCCATAACTGATGAGTGTGTGGGATGGGAGAAAACGGTGGAGCTGTTGGGTGAGCTTTATGATGCGCTGAAGTGAAATTGAAGGAGAAGCGCGTTCAATATTGCGATTAGTAAGCGGGGAATTCCGGGGGATGTCCATTGAGAATCCTGACAACGTCCTTGACGACCCAACTCATGTTGAGAAGGGCGGTATTGGTGCGTGAAGCAAGATGGGGGAGAAGATCGACGTTAGGAAGATTGAATAGGGGGTAGTCTTTGGGCGGTGGTTCGGGGTGGTGGACGTCAAGGATAACGTGAGCGTTGTGGGGTTGATTGCGCGTGGCCCATGCGGCGAGGGCGGGAGCGTCGACAATGAAGCCTCGTGAGGTGTTTATGAGGGTGGCGGAGGGATTAAGGTATTCGAGGAACGGCTCATCAATGAGGTTTTTGTTTTCGGGTCGTCCATCGACGTGGATGGTCAGGATATCTGCAGCGGCGAGAAGGTCGTCAAGGGGGAGACGGGCGGCGAGGTTGGTGGAGGTGAAGTTGAGTTGTTCATCGGAGAGGAGGTCATGGAAGATGGTTTTGATACCCACAGCGTGTGCGACCTGGGCGATGCGACGACCGATTCGTCCCATGCCGAGGATGGCGAGTGTGAGTTCGTTAAGCTGACGACCCACCTGAGTCTTGCGGTGGTGATGGAAGGTTTCGATTGGGATATGTGTGTTGAAGCGGAGGCGCGGGCGGTAGTGATCGAGGATGAGGCCAAAGACATATTCGACGACAGCCTGGGTATTGGCATCGGGTGTATGGACGACCGGAATGTTGTGTTTTTGGGCGGCGAGGAGATCGATATTGTCAAGGCCGACGCCTGCGCGGGCGATGACCTTGAGGTTGGGGGCGGCAGTGAGGAGCGGTTCGTCGACGATGGTGTAGGTTCGTACGATCAGGGCTTCGGTATCACGGAGGTGTTCGAGGAGGCCGGTGTAATCGGTGTGGGTGTGACGAATGAGGTTGGTATGTTGGGCGAGGTATTGAGCCGCTTCATCGGCAAGATGTTCTGTGAGGATGGCTTTGGGAAGGGAATCGTGAGACATGGTGATCGAGCATAGGCGGGAGGGGGTGCAATGTCGCAAGAAGGCTGAGTAGAGATGGCGGGTGAGGGGATCTAGCGAAAGGTAATGGTTTTGGGATCGAATTTGAGATTGTGGCGATTGACGAGGTACCAGAGACGGATGGCGCGGACGGCGAATGACTGGTGGTTGCGTGGGTTCCAGGGATAGAAGTCGGGCATGGTGGGGAAGAAGCGTTTGAGGATGCGGTGGACATGGAATTGATTGAAAAGGATGCGATAGTCGGCGCGAAAGAGTTCGGCGGGACTCTTGTCCTGAAGTGTGGAGAGGAAGAAGTCCGTCCCGGATAGGTCACCGCCCTGAAGGAGAATGGTGATGACGGAAAGTTTGGGGAGGTGGTCGTAAGTGAGTATGTCGGAAGGCGAGAAATCCTTAGGCGGTTTACCTTGACACCAGAGCGCGAGGCGATGGAGGTCGCGTGCGGACTCACCCAACTCTTTTCCAAGGAGGTACCTGGGGAAGGGAACTTCGATGGGACTGAAGTTATGCATATTTTGGGGAACGGTGTTGGCGCGTTGGGTGATGAGCTCTAGAAGGACGGGGTCCGCCTTGAGAAAGCCGGCGAGGACGGCGGCGGACTTTCGGTCATTATCGGTGAAGGAGGCGGCGAGTTGTTTGGCAAGGTTGAGAGCAGCGGGTTTACCAAAACGTTCGACGGCAACGATCGCTGCGAGGTCACGCATGGGCGCGATGGGATCTGCAAGTACCGGGCGAAGCTGTTCGATCCTGGAATCGGAATAGACGCGAACGGCTTCGAGGCGTTCAAGCGGCCACATTTCAGGGTTAAGCTTGATACCCTTGAGCGAGGCGGTGGTTTTGGCCTGGAGTGCAGCAACGCGTTTGACGGCGTCATCGGCATCAAGAGGAGGAGAGGTGTGGCGTGGGAAGGGGTAGGTTCCGGGTTTGGATTTATTGGTGTTTACGAATGCGATAGCACGCTGGATGGCTTTGTTCGATTTAAGATCCGGGTGGGGGGCAGGTGTGGTGGCATCAGGTTTGAGGAGGAAGGCAAGCATGATGTAAGCGGATTCGGCGACGTAGGGGTCCGAGTCTGCTGCGGCGGATTTGAGAAGGTTGAGACGATCGGAATCCGAAAGAGCACCAACCGCAATGACGGCTTTGCGGCGTACGATGGGGTCGGAATCTTTGAGGAGTTTCCCGATGGTATCGGCAACGAGGGGGAGCTCATGTCCGGTTTTCTTTAGCCATGCGTGTTCGCCAAAGGTTTCGGCAACGCTGCGTCGCTGGTAAGGATTTCCCTTGTCGAGCGAGTGGGCCAGTGACTTGAGGCGAGCTCGGGGAAAATCGGCGCCCCACAAGTTGAGTTTTTCCAGTGTGGCGGCAATGGTTTGAAAGCAGACGTGGGAAGCGTCGTGTTTGTTGAGGAGATTACGCGCAGCATCGATGGTCTTTTTCCTGCCGGGGTGGTCATCGGGATAGGGTTTCTCGGCATCCGGCCCGATGATTTGCTGAACCATGTAGTTGATACCGGTGGCGCGTTCGGCAGGGTCGTCGCTGCAGAGTTTCCCCATGAAGCGCCAGCGTGAGATTTCGTCGAAGTAGATGAGCGCGAGTGCGGAGGTAAGAGCCACGGCGATCATGAGGCTGATCAGGGAACCGAGGAACATTCGTCGAAATCGTTTTCTTTTCTTGTTCTTCATTATTGGGTTAGACGCAGGAGTTGGGGGAGGCGTTCGTGAATTGAGGCAGGGACTGGCAAAGGAAGCGTTAGTCAACCGATAAGCATGCCGGCGTAACCGACTGAATTCTGGTGATCGGCATGACCGAGATGGTCGAGTTCCCGCGTGGAGTTGGAATGTTCGAGGAGAAATGCTCTTTCAGCGCCGAGTTGTTTGCAGGCAGCGAGGGTTGCGGCGATGGAGCCGCCGCCGCAGGCGTTTTTGTTTGCTTGAGTTTCGGCAACAATGGATTGATATTGCATTTCCCGGATCATCTCAAGAAGGCGTGCGTCATTGACTTCGTGCGCCCATTCAATGCCGGCATCGCCATCGCCGTGGGGACTGAACTGATAATTGGGACCATAGTGAGTGAAATCGGTTGAAGCGATGAGGGCTACGGGATCGCTCCAGTCTTTCAGAAGTTGACCAAGTGATTCGCCCCAGATGTGGGCATTGGGATGAGGTGGGATGAGGCAAGGGACGATTCGAAACTCCCGATTAAGGGCGGTCTGCATGAGTGGAAGCTGGACTTCGAGGCTATGTTCATACTGGTGCGCCATGTCGAGCTGAGTGAAATCCTTGAGCGAAGCCATTGCATCACGAAGACGGGTATCGACTTCAATGGGGCCGAGGGGTGTCGCCCATGCATCGGCGGTTTCGAGGGTTGGGAGCAGGACGGCCATGGTATGAATAGAGCCGGTGAGAATAAAAGTGTTTGCATTCGTTCGTTCGGAGAGGGCGGCGAGCGTCTTGCCCGCAATTCTTCCGGAACAGACCCAACCGGCGTGAGGGACGATGGCGCCATGCACATGGGCGGGAAGCTCGCCGCCTGCGGACACGTCTTCATCGAGCGTGCAGAAGTGTGTGGCGTCTTCTGAGCATCGTGTGGGGTCGGCTTCGTAAAAGCGACCGGCGACGGCGGGTGGACGGACTTGTTGGTCGGATTTGGTCATGCGACGTTCTCGTTAGCGTAGGGCGTACATATGGTGAAAGGATGACTTTTAACAAAAAGGCCCGCCGAATCATAGGCGGGCCTTTTTTAAGTATTGATGTGTGGTCCGGGTCAGACGATGGTCTGGAACCAAACACTCTGCGACTCGGATTGCCACCAACTGTAGGCGACGGAGTTGTCGTTGAGTACGATTGCTCTTGCCCATCGACCTCCGCCGTTGGCGAGGGTATCAAAGCCCCAACTGCCGGCTGTGCCCGGTCCAGAGGCACGAACGAGAGCGTCCGTGGTTTTGTTGAAGTATGTGATGTTGGCGGTGGCGCCATTGAAGTAGAGTGTGGTGTAAAGTCCCTGTGAACGTTTGGCCGCGACGGTATGCGTCTGCCAGTTGCCGCCAACGCGCTCGGCGTACTTCAGGTCGGCATTAAACGCATCGTAGTAGGTCATGGCGGGGTTGCCGGTGACGGGGTTGAACGCGAGGGAGGTAAATCCACCGCCACCGAGTGTAGGATCTACCGTGACGATATCCCACGTTCCTACGCCGGTCTGTTCGGCATAGCGGAAGCGACCATCGGTGGTGACTTCATAGGAGACGGCCCAGCGACCGGTGCTGGGATTGGGCTGGAGACTGGAATAACGACCGACATCATCCTGTGTTTCAATTTCCGTGATTTCCCAGACGCCAGCCTGTTTGACGGCGAAGAGCAGGTTGCCCTGGGACTTGTTGTAGTAGGTGATGTTGGGGTTGTCGGACGCATCGAACTGGATAGAGGGATAGAGGCCGACTGTTCTACGGGTTTGGACGGCTTCGACCGTCCAGTTAGCGCCATCGAATTTGGCATATTTAAGGTCGCCGTTGAAGGCGTCGTAATAAGCGAGGCCCGGAAGTCCGTTGGAGTCGAGCGCCATGGCGACGTAGATACCGACCTCGGCGGACTGGTTGTCGACGGTGACTTCGGACAGCCAGACACCATTGGCATCCCGGATAGCCGCTTTAAGTGAACCATCAGTGACATCATGGTAGGCGAAGTGGGTAATGCCATTAGCATTGATCTGCATGGCGTTGGAAAGGCCACCCGGGAAGAACCTGTGGCCGGGAGCCTCTTCGACGGCGCTACCTGAGACGTCGAAGGTGTAGGGGTTTTCATCGGCATCGCTGTTGGCGATGGAGATTGTTGCCTGGCGAAGTGTTAGGCCGCCTTCGGCAGGATCGAAGGTTACATTAAATGTAACCGTATCGGATTGGCCCAGCGTTCCGGTCGCCGGTTGAGTCGTAATTGAGAAGTCCGCGGCGTCCGGTCCAGTGATTTGGACGAACGGCGCGCCGGTAAGCATCAGGTCTACATTGCCAAGATTGGTGATGGCGAATTGATGGGTTTCGGTATCACCATTGACGTTATTGAAGCCGAATCGTGTTCCGTCGGCGGCGCTTGGTGTGGTGTCCCCGTCGGCGATAGAGACCGCGTTGCCGAGCACATCGATTTCAGCGGCAGAACCTGTGCCGGTACCCTGAATGCTGAAGGTATAAGGGTTTTCGTCAACATCGGTATTGGCGATGGTGACCGTAGCCTGCCGAAGGCCAATGCCCTTGGGGGTAAACTGGATATCGAACAGGGTTACGCCACCGGCGTTGATCGTTCCTGAAGGCTGCGCGGTAACCTGAAAGTCGCCTGCCGCGGGACCGGAGATTGCGATAAGCGAACCGCCATTGAGGATGACTTCGCCATCACCGATATTCCGAATGGTGAAAGTATGGGTGATCATGCCGCCGGAGATGGAAGCGTCACCGAAGTCTGTATCATCAATCGTGGAGGGGGTTGTGTCGCCGGAGACGATCGAGTTGCCATCGCCCTGAACATCAATATCCGCCAGGCGCTGAAGGTTCCCGGGTGAGGGCAGGACGGCAGACCAGTTTTCGCCAAAGTCGCCAAACAGATCGGCGCCATCGCGTTCAATGGAGAGCCCTTCGCCATCGGCCTGGGTAGGCCAAGGGGCCTCGTCGTCGTAGTCGACGCGGTCGACCAAAACGTAAGGCACAACAGCAGGCGTTTCGATGTTGGGCTGTTCGGGTTGTTCAAGGAGAAGCTCTTCACCGCCATTGGCGAGTCGACCTGTGTAGGGGCCAAAAATCTGAACGGTGTCGGGCATGTTGTAACGGGCCTTGAAAGCCGCCAGTTTGCCGGGATTGGCCACCGGATCGAAAGGCAGGACGACAAGGTTGTCAAGTCCGCCGATGGTTGCGCCGCCCGGGAATTCGAATTCGACACCACCAGTGATCTTCCAGCCGACGGTTCCAGCGACACCGAAGGTCTCGCTGAGACCGAAGGTACCGAGCTGAGTATTGTGGATTTCTATGAATTCGAAATCATCCGCGGTGAGCGTGCCGTCGAGGGCGAGTTCTTCCGGGGTAGGAGCAAGCGGGTTGTAATGAATTTCGGTAATGATGAGTGAATCAATCTTGGGGCCGGTGTTTTCAGCACCGAGCGTAAGTTCTTTCATGGGGAACAGCTCGCCCGATCCGTTGAGCCAACGACCGACGGAAACACGATTCGAAGTCGGCCCGAACTGCACATTGTCAACAAACGAAAGGATTTCTCCGCCATCGCCTTCGGTAAGCCAGATGCGCTCACCGCTTTCGCTAAGGGCGAAGGCATTGGGGTTGTTGACGGGGTCATTGTTGAAATCGAATTCGTTGAACGTGATGTACCCGTTGGCGGGGATCATCGTGTCAGCCGGAATTTCAAATTTGTCGTACTGGTTGTTTGAATCAGTCAAGAACCAGCCGCCGATATCAATGGCCTGGTTGGAGGTGTTATGCAGTTCGATGGTATCGGTGGGATTGCCGTCCGTATGCGCAAGGACTTCATTAATAACCACGGGTGGGGCGGAGGTAACGCCGAGACTGCCGGGTGAACCGTGAAAGCTCAAGCTGCTTCGCCATGTGTCCGGGTCGGTGTAATCATCGGTGAAGTTGACGCGTTCCAGTGATGAGCCGTTACCATTGGCGCGACCGGGCCATGGATTTTCCACACCATAGTCGACTGTCTCGATGACGGTGAACGGGACAATCGGCGGATCGCCCGGATTTTCACCGGGGACATCGGGTTGGCGTTTTTCGAGTGTGAGTGTTTCGCCGGTTTCGTTGAGTCGACTTCCTGCGGATAGCCACCCGCCGACGATGGGGACGGAAGCATCGATGCCGTAGGTGGTGCGGAAGTTATTAAGGTCGGCAACGTCAATAGTAGGTCGGAAACCAACGACCACGAGGAAGCCGTTTGCGGGAATAATCGTTCCGGCAGGAATGGCATACTCAACACCCGAGGTGAACTGCCATTCGCCGACGTCAACCGGATCGTTGGTGATGTTGTGGAGTTCTATGAAGTCGAGATTGTCATCGAGTGAATCATCAGGGAGGGTACGGTTGAAGTTGTACATGATTTCGCTGATGACCACCGGTCCGATGCGTGGACCAGTGTTGGCCTGCCCGAAGGTCTGTTCGGCCATGGGCAGAAAGTTGCCGTTTTGATCAGGCCAGAGACCGAAGGATTCACCGAGTGCGGAAGACCCGAAGGTAACTTCATCGGCAAAACTGGCAGGGTTACCTGCTCCGTTGGTTTCGGTAAGGAGGACACTGTCACCGTTCGTTCCGCTGAGGCCGAAGTCCCGCGGATCTACACCATCGGTGGAATTGAATTGTGTCTCATCGAAAACGACAAAGCCCATTGCGGGGACGACCGTTCCATTGGGAATGATGAATTTATTGGGTTCGGTAACATCATCACTAAGGAGCCAGCCTCCGATGTCGATGGGCGCATCGGTCTGATTGAAGAGTTCAATCTTGTCCGGGCCGGGTAGCACAGGGTTTGAGAGGATTTCATTGATGACGATGTCTTCGCGTTCACCAATTCCGAATGCATTGGGCGTGCCGTGAACTTCGGTCGTGGCTCGCCAGTTGTTAGAGTTGTCGGGGTTGCCGTCGAGGTCGAAGAACTCAAGTGTGCTACCGCCGCCGTCGGCGCGCTTGGGCCATGAGCCGCCATCGTTGTAATCGACGACCACGATGTCTGTATTTCCATCGAGAAGTCGGACCGTTTCTCCGCTGTTGCTCAGGCCGCCCGCGGGAAACTCGCCGGCGATGGGAAGTCCAGCGCCGTACCTTGAGGCGAATGCAGCTTCGTTTCTGACGACAAGTGCAAATTCACCCGGGCCGAGGTTGGTGATGCCGGACCCGGCAAAGCTAAAATTCAAAGCGGCGTTTTCATCGGTGATACGTACGGTGGTGAGGCTGACATTCTGAGCGGTGGGATTGTGTATTTCGATGAATTCAAAATCATCGTTGTCACCGGTATCGATTTCGCCGATGGCCGTGTTGGCATCGGCGGGGTTGTAATTGATTTCAGTGATGAGAAGATCGGAAACGGAAAGGAGGAGTCGCGGCTCCATCCGGTCAAGTCCCCGCCACTGTGCCACGGATGCGTCATCCCGCCTGCGCCTTCGACGTCGCGAGGATGTAAGGGGAGTTTCGTTTAGAGTCCGTATAATATCGATAGCATTCATGCGTGCTCTCCTCCTTGGGTATTCTGCCTTTCACCAAGCACAGAATTGTTTTGGATTTTCTCCTTGCATCCAAAATCAAGGTTGAATGGGCGCTCTCACCTCTTCCTAATAATTTACCCCAAATGGCGGTCTACGTCAACTAAAATCGGGGATAAACGGCTTGTATCCGAGGGTATTATGCAATAGGCATATAAGTCATTTTTTACGTAAAACTTCTTATTTATCGGAGTTTGAGGGGATATTTGATGGGGACTGCCTTGATGGAACTGGGATAAAACCGACAGGAAAAAAATTGAAAATTTTGGAATTGAAAAGTACTTCGGACGAGTTGAAGTTGAAGATCGACCATCAAACGGGCCAATACATCCCATAAGCGTCTTGACCAGAAAGAACGTCCAATCATATCGCTACTATTTGTCCATCTTGACCGCGAGCTTTTGAGCAAGAAGGCCGACGTGTTTCATTGCGGCATCCCGCTTTTCGTCATCGTTACTCTGACGGGCATGAGCGGCTTCCATAAGATAAACGCTGATGCGAGCGAGGGGAACGCGGTGTTTGACGGCATATGAATTGCCTGTCGGGCTGTAGAGGGTTTGCGATATCAGACCGGACACATCGGCAGGCAGGTATTTGAGTCCCCAATTGAGCTGGTCACTGAGTATCGAAAGGAGGACAGGGACGGACGACTCGACTTCAATCGCTTCGAGTTGTCCACCAAGTGGTTTCCATGAACCGTGTCCCGCGGCTTTGGCGGCGGCTGCAACGCGACGGGGAAGTAATTCGATCATGGGCTTGACCGCGTTCGGTTGAACCTCCCATGCGGCCCAGCGATTAAGAAGGGTGATGGATTTCTCCATTTCGAGCATGCCTACACCGACACGAACGGCGCGAAGCGTTCGTCGGATAAGGTAAAGGCGTTCAGCAGCGGTGGCGGGGTCGATGCCGCGTGCCCAAGCGGTGATCCATTCGGATTTGAGTCGATCCAACTGGGCGACGATGAGTGCGTGGCCCGTCTCGCCCGTGATCCGACCCACAAGAGCGGGTTGCTTGCGAAACCATGCTTCGTAGGGCATGGTGTCAAAGGCATTGAGTTGTTCTTCGAACAAGGCAAGCCAATCGGTATCGTCATCGCGTTTTTTGGAGTCAAGTTGATTCATGGCAATACGTTTGAAGGTTACAAACAAGCCACCTGTGGGGCGAGGTTTAAATCGTTTGGTGCGTTCGATCCATTTCGGGATGCGATGAAGGCGTCTGACCTGGGCCATGCGACCGGCGAGGGCATCGGCGGCATCGAGCCATTGGTCTTCGGATATGGACGAGGGCGCTTTCAGGAGAGCATCCATCTTTCTGAGGAGCGCCAATTCCATACTCTGGTAGTCGGCACGAAAAGCTGCGGCGACCTTGTTGAGATCGCGAGGGAGTTTGACACCAAGTTCATTCCGGTATGAAAGCATGGTTTGCATAACCTGATCGATGTAAGCAAATAGAGCATCGGCGGCTTTAAGATTACGACCATCTCGGTGCATTTTGACGGCAGCGGCTGCAATGGCACGAAGGGTGTCAATGAGAGCCCCTTGTTTCTCGAGGGATGCCAGCTTGGAGACAACCTGTGTTACAGCATCCAGCCGATTAAAACGTTCGATGCCGGCGTCTCGTGTGCGGTGGTCTTTGATGAGGAGGACACCGTTGAAAAGGTCCATCTTCATACCGGCAACGACCTTGTCTCCAAGGATGGGAACGTCTTTAAAGCCCTCAGCAACGCGCATGGCCTGGAGCATGAGTTCGTAAACGGGAGCAACCTTGGGACGGAGAGATTCGTTGGCCCAGGCGCGACGAAGCAGGTCAACATTGAGTAGGAGTTCCGTCTTGATGCGCGTATCGACGGGAAGCTTGTTAACACGGTCACGCATGGCGATGATCTTTTTCTGGTCGAGCGTGGCAAGCTGGATGGCATTGGAGACGACTCGAGTGGAGCGAATCCACGTGCGCATGGCGGGATCGGCGCCGGAGGCTTGTGCGATTGCGGCCAATCCGCTGAGGACTCGATTGAGATACTTATCGATCTGAGCGGGTTCGACACCCGAGAGGGTGTCGGTCAGGACTTCGGCATCCTGGTTGAACTTGTCGATGGCCTTGATCATGGCGGCGAGCTTTGCCTGCCTTGCCTTGATTTGCTTGTCGTCGAGATTATCCAGCTTCTTGGTGAGACCGGATACGGATGAAATAAGCTTGGCGGCACGGTCGGCGTGGTTGGCAATGGTGTGACCGTAAAGGAGGGCGACGACGCCTTCATCGCCCTTGGCGATGCCGGCCTTGAGAAGCGTGCGGGCGATGATACGTAAATTGATGTCAGCCTTGATCGCGCGTACGGTAAGCGAATCGACCTGACGAAGCCTGGCCAGGCGGGTGGCGATCTGGGTTTCAAGCTGCCGAACCCGGTAGACGGCGTAGTCGAGAGCCGGCGGTTTGGGCGGATCGAGATCGCGCGGATCGAGTTCGGCGTTTACAACCGTCCCGCCGACGATGCTGATGACTAACCCTATCGTTAATTCACGCATGATAAATCCTCATCCCCCTGGCCACAACCTTTGAAAGCGTCTGATGGTATTATCGGTTGAACGGGTCATCTGATTGCGTCAAGTGTGTCTCGATATAACTCGTGAAGTTGTTGCACCATGCGCTGGTGATCGAACTGCCGAGTACACCTCTCGCGACCCCGTTCGGCCATCTGCTTTCGTTCAGATTCGTGATCGACCATCCAGAGAATCGCATCTCTAAGAGCGTTCTTGTCACCAGTCTTGACGAGTTTGCCGGTTTGGCCGTCTATGCAAACCTCACCAGCGCCATCGCAATCGTAAGAAACGACGGGAACGGTACAAAGAAGAGCCTGGGGCAGGGTTCGCGCGAGACCTTCGCGATAACTGGGGTGGGCAAGAATATCCATGGCCTGCATCATTTCAGCGACACGTTGGGGGGGCACAAGCCCGGTGATGGTGATGTTACCTGTTAGACGCCTCTCGGCAATCTTTTGTTCCAGTTCTGCCCTGAGCCAACCATCACCGACCCATAGGAGTTTGATTTCGGGACGATCGGCAAGAACGGAAGCGAGCGATTCGATGAGATCATCGTGGCCTTTGAGCTCGGCGAGGCGGGCAACCGTACCGATGACAATATCATCCTCTTGAAAACCCAATTCGGCACGCTGGGAGGAACGATCGACGGGAGGATGGAGATAGTGGTTAACTTCCATGCCACTGCGGATCGTAAGGTATTGGTCGCGTTGACCAATACCGGCAGCAAGAGCCTGGTCACGCATGGCATCGGCAACGCAGGCAATGCGGTGACATCGCCTGGCGGCGTATCGTTCGAGGGCGATATAAAGGCGTCGAATGGCAGAGGATTGGTAAGGGTGAAAAGGCAGGCCGTGAATGGTGTGGATGACCGCGTGTCCGCCATTGCGTTTTTCCAGCTCCGCCCAGGCTGCGGCGCGACCGAGGATTCCTGCCTTGGAAGAGTGGGTGTGGATGACATCGGGCCTGGTCTCTCGGATCAATTTTCGGATTTGTCGGTAGGCAAGGTAGTCTTTGACGGGGTGAATGGCGCGGACGAGTGAGGGGATTTCGACAGTTTGGTATTGGGCGGCGGTAGCGCGATCGGCGAGTGAACCTTCGGGTCCGTAAATGGGGCCGTGGGCGAGGATGACTTCGTGGCCTTCGTCTGCGGAACCCTCACATGAAAGTATCGTGTTCTCCTGCGCGCCGCCGAGGATGAGTCTGGTGATGATGTGAAGGATTTTCATAACTCGGCGTCAGATGGAAGATCTTATATTTGAATCATTTCGCATCATACCAGTCCCGACCCCACTTAACATCCACCTTGAGCGGGACGGATAGAGGCATGGCATCGCTCATGATCTGACGGACGACTTCCGCTTCGGTCTCGACGTTTTCTTCGGGGACTTCGAATACAAGCTCATCATGGATCTGCAGGAGCATTTTCATCGGGCGGCCTTCATCAGCAATGCGCTGGTGGATTTGGATCATGGCCGTCTTGATCAGATCCGCAGCACTGCCCTGCACGACGGTGTTAATGGCGATGCGGCGACCGAACGCCGCGGTATTGGCGTTCTCGGATTCAATCTGCGGGATGGCGCGTCTGCGTTTGCAGAGGGTTTCGACGTAGCCGTTTAGCTCGGCCATCTGGACACACTGCGCGAGGAATTCGTCGATCTTCGGATAGCGGGTCTTGTAATCGGCGATGATTTGTTTGGCGATGTCGACGCTCGAGCCGGCCGCGTCGGCGGGGAGTCGGCGGGCGAGACCATAAGGCGTAATGCCGTAGACGATTCCGAAATTGACCATCTTGGCGGTGCTGCGCTGTTCGGAAGTAACGTGGTCGATGTCGACGTTGAATACCTCTGCCGCAACGGCGGTGTGGATATCCAGATCATTGGTAAATGCATCCATAAGCCCCTGATCCTGCGACAGGTGGGCGAGGAGACGCAGTTCGATCTGGGAATAGTCGGCGGCGAGGAGAACCGAGCCTTCTTCAGCGACAAAGGCTTTTCGGATCTGCCTGCCAAGTTCCGTACGGATGGGAATGTTCTGCAGATTGGGTGATGACGAAGAAAGGCGTCCGGTAGCAGCGCCGGTCTGATTGAAAGAGGCGTGAATGCGGCCTGTGTCGGGGTCAATGGCGATCTTGAGCGACTCGAGATAAGTTCCCTTGAGCTTGGCCAACTGTCGGTACTCGAGAATGAGTTCTGCAACCACCGAACCCGGAGGCGGCTGCTCGTTGGCAATTCGAAGAAGCACCTCGGAATCGGTGGACGGCCCGGTCTTTTTCCGTTTGACAACCTTGCATCCGAGTTGATTGAAGAGAATGTCGGCTAGTTGTTTGGGTGAATCCAGATTGAATGAAACACCGGCGAGACGAATGACCTCATCATGGAGCTCACCGATTCGTTTCTCCAGTTCGCGTTTCTGCCGATCGAGCTCATCAGGTTCGCAACGAATCCCGTTGTATTCCAGTTCGGCCAGGATCGGCACAAGAGGACTTTCCAGATCGTTGAAAAGCTCCACCATGTTCAGGTCGCGCAGGAAGGGATCAAACTTCTCCTTGAGTTGCAGGACGACATCGGTGTCCTCCGCAGCGTATACCGCCACATCCTCAAGGGGAATTTCGAGCATCGACCTCTGGTTTTTGCCGGTTCCTATGAGGTCGGAGATCGGAATCATCTCGTAATCGAGGTAAGCCAGAGTGAGATTGTCCAGTTTGTACGAGCTGCGCGTTGCATCGATAAGGTAGGCGGCGACCATGCTGTCGTAGATTGTGCCGGCCAATTGAATGCCGGCTCGTCGGAGAACAATGATGTCATACTTGAGATTCTGGCCGGCTTTGGGGATGTCGGAAGACTCAAGAATGGAACGAAGGACTTCGACCACGATTGTTTCGTCGAGATGTTCATCCGGTTTGGGAGACCGAATGGGAATGTAGACGCCTTGTTTCGGTTCCCATGAAAAAGATATACCGCAAAGATTGCATTGCATCGGATTGAGCTGATCCGTCTCGGTGTCGACCGCAAGGGGCGTTTCCGCATTTGTACATGTTTTGCGTATGGTCTTAACAATGGCGTCAAGTTCTTTCCGGGTTCGGACGATCTGGTAATTTTCCGCATTGGCGGCGGTGATTTTCCGGTTGGAAGATGCATCCGAGGCGTCGCCGTCAAGACCGTCAAATAGGCCGCCAACAAACCCATCATCTTGCGGCGTCTTGGATTTCCTTTTGGAAGGGGATGGCGTTTCCGCGAAGGCGGAGGCTTCCGCTGTGGTGGTCGATGAACCAAGCATGTCCTCAAGGTCACGCAGGTGACGGGAGAATCCAAGTTGCTTGAACATCGGCCCGAGTTTTTCGACGGGGGCGGGCGTAACGGCGGCGGCTTCGAGATCGAATTCGAGCGAGACATCGTCCTTGAGTTGGACAAGTGCTTTGTTAAGTGGAAGGCGATCGGCGGCTTCACGAATGTTGGTCTGGAGTTTGCCGGAAAGTTCATCCACGTTCCGCACGACGGCATCCAGTGATTCGTATTGGGCAATCAGTTTGGCCGCCGTCTTCGGACCGACGCCGTTTACACCGATGACGTTGTCCACCTTGTCCCCCATAAGCGCGAGCACATCCACCACCTGGTCGGGAGCAATGCCTTTGCTTTCCAGGAGATCGGCAACAGTGACAAGTGTGTCCTTGTGCACGTCATACATTTCGACACGCTCACCGAGCAGTTGTTCGAGATCCTTATCGCGAGAGACAATACGGATCTTCACATCAGGCTGATCCGCAAGCTGTCTGCAGATGGTGGCGATCGTATCGTCGGCTTCGACACCCTCAACGCCATAGACGGGAATGCCCCACATCTGGCAGATCTCGACGATTCGCTCCGTCTGTGGATGAAGATCCTCCGGTGGGGCATCGCGATTGGCTTTGTAATCGGGATAGAGCTGTGACCGAAATGTGCCGTGGTCCCCACTGGCGTCGATGGTCACGACGACGTAGTCCGGCTTGCATTCACGAAAGAGCTTAATGAGCATGCCCACGAAACCAAAGGTGGCGTTGGTCGGTTCTTTGGTAACGGGTGAACTGAGTGATCGAATGGCGTGGTAGGCGCGAAAAATCTGCGCATGACCGTCGATTAAATAGAGAGTTTTGATATCCTTGTGGCTTGAATCCGACATAGTCGGTGATTGTAGCGATTCGATGGAGGATCGCATCGATCGAACAGAACATTTGCGATATCAGACCTGAATCAGGAAAAGGAAATCGACCATGATTGAAGTAGGAAAGAAAGCGCCTGCGTTCACGCTTAACGATCAGGATGGCAATCAGGTAAAGCTTGGTGACCTGAAGGGTCAATGGATCGTGTTGTATTTTTACCCAAAGGATGACACACCCGGCTGCACGATCCAGGCATGTGAATTCACCTCAAGCGTAAAAGATTTTCAAAAACTGGATGCGACTGTTTATGGGTGCAGTCCCGACTCGTCTGAGTCGCATCAGAATTTTATCGCGAAACACAAACTGAAAATTAATTTACTTTCAGACCCGTCGACAAAAACGATGGAGAAATACAGTGCTTTCGGCGAGAAGAATATGTACGGAAAGATAACCGTCGGCGTGATTCGTTCGACCGTGATCATTGACCCGGCCGGCAAGGTTGCCCATCACTGGAAGCGTGTAAAGTCGAAAGGCCACGCTGAACTGGTGGCAAAGAAGCTGACGGAGCTTAAAGGGTGATCCACGCGCGACGGTTGTTTCGTTCATATACGGCACGACGACACAGCCGCATCAGAGGGTAGGATAAGAACTCCATGTGTCATGAAGTGAAGAAATCAGTCTGTCGGCCAGATGCGTCGAAGATTACGCCCGGCCGAAGATAAATTCGTTGAGGTACTGAATGGTGACCTGGCCATCGCGAAGTGACCATGCGTTAATGTCACCGATAGAAAGCATACCGACCAAGTCGCCGTCAGCATCAACAACCGGAACGTGCCTGATCTTTCGCTCTTTCATCATGTGACGAATTTCATTGATGGTCGTGTCGTGATAGCAACATGTTACCTTGTCGGTCATGACATCACGGACGCGTGTCGTAGCGGGGTCAAGCGTTTCGGCGACAACGCGACGCAAGACATCGCGCTCCGTAAAGATGCCGGCGACACGCCTGTTTTTGACGACAACGACTGCGCCAATCTTGTGTTCGTTCATGAGCTTCGTGGCTTCAAGAACGGTGATTGCAGGGCCGACGGTAACAATATCGGCACCCTTTGTCGCGAGGATATCGTGAGCATTGGCCATAAATGACTCCTTACAAGATATTCGTGCAATACGCACTAAACCATACGAGTACCCGAATGGGTATCAACGACCTGTTAAGCCCTTTGGCCCACGAATGTCCAGTTAAAATCCAATGGGCATTCCCATTGGAACGGTCCCGTCAAGCGCGGGAAATCGACTGGAATTGCCCCCGACAATCCATTCCGGAAACTCAAACGAAATGGATGTATATCCTTTCGGAAATCACTCAATCCCTCTCCCTTTATCCTCAATCACACCACCGCCCTGAACTACGCCACCTGAGACTCCCCCGAAAAGCACTTCACCTGTGAATATAACCGAAATCACGCCTCATTGCCACATCGTGAAATTATTACCGGACGCAACCACCTGCTCAGCTCATTTATCGCCTGTGATTCGCCAATTCAGCACACGGACAGACGTTACGAAGACGATCAACCGGCATTCATTCGGTGCGAAGCGACAATGTCGATTTGTGCGGAAGTCAACCTCCGTGTATTTTACTTCGCTATTGGTTGCTGTTGTACGTTTTGGAGTCGTGTATGAGTCAGAAGAAGACAAGTATGGAAAAGTGGGGCACACGCGTGGGTGTGATTTTGGCGGTAACGGGGAGTGCCGTAGGGCTTGGGAATTTTTTGAGGTTTCCCGGCCAGGCGGCTCAACACGGAGGTGGGGCGTTCATCATTCCTTACCTGTGCGCATTCGTCCTGCTGGGCTTACCCATTGCGTGGGTAGAATGGTCTTTGGGAAGGTATGGGGGTAAGCATGGGTACAATTCATTACCGGGGGTGTTTCGATCGGTCTGGAAAAGCAAGGCTGCTCCGTTTGTTGGTGTTTTAGGCCTACTGATTCCAGTTGCAATCTATATGTATTATGTTTACGTTGAGGCATGGTGTCTGGGGTATGCGTGGTATTACGCAACCGGGGCAATGCCTGACACGAAGGATGCCGGCGCATTTAATACTTTTTTTGAAAGTTTTGTGGGAATTAACGAGGATGGGGCGGCGTTCTCAGGTAAGTCCACTGCAATTTTGTTATTCGTGCTTCTCTGCTTCGCGTTGAATTTCTTTCTTATTTACCGGGGGCTTGCTAAAGGGATCGAGTGGTTTTGTCGGTGGGCGATGCCGGCCTTGATTCTGTGCGCGGTGATCGTGCTGGTGCGCGTATTAACCCTTGGGACGCCGGACCCGGAAAACAAACCGGATCAAAGCATGCTGAATGGGATGGGCTATATGTGGAATCCCGTTCAGGACGCCAACGCGCTGGCACCGGGAGACAAGGCGGTTCAGGATCTGATCATTCGCACTGCTGCAGACGCAGCTGAGGTGACGATGACGGGAGAGAAGCTAACCGGCTTCAAAGTTATTGATGCGAAAGGCGTCGCTTGGGCACTAGCGAAGGCGGGCTGGTCCAAGATAAAACCGGAAACGAAAGAGACCAAGAACGAGACGAAAAAGAAAGATGATACACCGCGTGCCCCTTCGGAAGGCTCGTGGAAACTCAATAAGAATGGTACAACCATCCATGTGTTGAACGGCGTTGGTTCGATTAAGCGGGCGGTCGAGGTTGAAAAGGAAGTTGAAGAGTCGCTATCAAAGCTAACCATGCTGTTTCCACGTGGTGTTGCGAAAGTTGTCATGGAGGGACAGAAGTTTGACACCATCCAATTTCAGGATGCAGCGGAATTTGAGAAGGCATTAAAAATCACGCTCTGGTCTAACGAAAATTCAGAGGATAAGAAAACCTGGTCCAACAACGCAACCAAGTTGACGCTTCAACTAAATGACACAAAAGCAACGGTTCACGCCCCGGGTTTTTGGGATACGCTGGCCAACGCCGACACTTGGCTTGCTGCCGCTGGTCAGATTTTCTTTTCACTTTCGGTTGGCTTTGGAATTATCATCACCTATTCGAGTTATTTGAAAGCCAAGGATGATGTAGCACTTAGTTCTCTTACGGCTTGTGCAGGAAACGGATTCTGCGAAGTCGCGTTGGGTGGATTGATTGTGATCCCCGCGGCGTTTGTGTTTCTTGGGTTTGAATTTGTTCAAAACCCGCCGGGGACATTCGGTATGGGATTTGTCACGCTACCGAACGTGTTTGCGCATATGCATGCGGGCCAGTTCTTTGGTTTCCTGTTCTTTTTCCTGTTATTCCTTGCTGCGGTGACGAGTTCGCTTTCGATGTTGCAACCGGCAATCGCCTTGCTTGAAGAAGGGCTGGGCCTGACGCGCAAGGCGTCGGTCGCCATTTTGGGGTTTGTTACACTGATCGGTTGTCTGTTTATTATGTATCACTCCAAGGGGTTGCTTGCCATGGACACGGTTGATTTCTGGGCTGGAAGTTTCTGTATCTATATTCTTGCAACCATTGAAGTCATACTCTTTGCGTGGGTTCTGGGAATGGAAAAAGGCATGGCGGAGATGCAAGAGGGCGCCCAAATCAGGATTCCCGGTTTTGTTCGAATCCTGATTAAGTGGGTAGCGCCGATTTATCTACTTACGATCTTTGGTTTTTGGCTGGCAGATAATCTATTGGGTGATTCGGCGCGATTGTCAGCAATTCGAGACAATCCAGTTGTTCAGTATTCAATCGGTCTAATAGCGATCGTCGCAATTCTGTTCCTGTTTCTGATCGCGCAATCTGTCAAACGATGGAGCCAGAACGAAGCTGAGGCACAAACCAAGGAGGTGACATCATGACGGGACTAGGCTGGCTGATGATGTTGGTCGCCGTGGGAGGGATTACTTCGCTATTCGCGTGGTGTATTTACAAGGTGTTTTCGACGCCTGATACTGCGGAACACATGCATAGCCAAGCGGACATCAAGCCGCCCGATATTGAGAGTTGATCATCTTCTGAGTTTTATCAAAACACACCCTGGGTAGAGAAACTTATCCCCCTACCGCGACCGTGATCGCTGAACTGTTTTGGCGGTGAGCAAAGGCGGGGTAGCCGAGGTCTTTGGCGACTTTTACACGCACCTTGCGAAGCAATCTTCGCAGCTTCGCCCCATCGCGCGTGGCGGTGAATCCCCCCTTGGCTTCAGCCAAACCGAGAGTATCCTTGAATTGCTCGCTGGCGTCCGCGAGGCGCAAGGCACTGTTGCGAATCTCGACATTGAGCGTGGCGCCGCCCGGTTTGGCGTACGGCTGAAGGAAGCCGGCCCCGCCATATATGCCCGTCCCCTCGCCCTTGAAAACCGCATACTCAATCGTCGCATTCGTGGCCCGCGGATCCAGCGGGGTCTTACCGGCACGCGGTCGCCAATTCATCGTTACATAGACCGCGGAATCAGGGTCATCCGCCTCGCCTTCAATAAGAATAAACTCAAGCGTATCGTCATCATGGTAACCATAAACCATGGTGGAGAAATTGGACGAAATCGGATCCACCTTACGGGATGTACTGGCTAATTCGAACGTCGAACCGCCCCAGCCTCCAAAGTTCAGGGCACTGAATGACGGATAGGGAATATCTTCGAGCGTACTGGCGCATCCGCCGCCACTTAGCGAGACGACCAGGAGAAGCATCAGGGATAATTGAGCATTTTTTACGTTCATATCGAATCGCCTCCATGCGATGTGTTCGATTCATCAGCTTGGGTAGTAGAGATGTTCAGCGCTTCGGGTTCATCATCAATATCCATCGGCGCTGGGCCGCTCTTGGCCGTAGCGGAATTGGCGGTACCGTCCGGCTTGGCGATTCCCAAAGCGTCCAGGGCATCGCGTTCGATGATATTCCTAAGCCGCTCGCGCGGTACACCCGGTAGTGTCGTACCCTGCGCAAAACGGTGAATGGAGTAAATAGTTTCGATCGCGACATCGGGGGTACACATGGGAAAACCGGAACCAAAGAGCAGCTTATCCGTAATCTCACACTGATACGCCAAGACAAGCGTGTTATACAACTGCCACGGGCGATTGACCAGCCCGCCAAGATTGGCAAAAACATGAGCGTGTTTATCGACGAGATTAAGCGTCTGGTCGACAAACGGGTGTCCACAATTACTCAGCATCAGTCGCAGGTTCGGAAAAGTCCGTGCGACGGGATCCAGAAGGACGGGCTGAGCGTATTCCAGCCGCACTTCACGTGGATTAAACGCCCCGTGCTGGATGATGAGCGGCATCCGCTCCGTCTCACAGTACTCATAAATTCGCATGGCAGCCGAGTGTTCGGGGTGGAATCCCTGCTCAGCCGGGCTGATTACCACGCCGCACAACCCCAGGTTTCGTACTTCCTTAAGCTGGTCAAAAGCACCCTCCTCCATCGGATCCAGCCCGGCAAAACCGATCAGCTTGTTTCGGTTAGATGCGACATAATTGGAAATCAGGCTGGTGGGCACGCCCGCGGAGAGCAGATTGCTGCGGTAACCCAGAACCAGCGCATAATCAATGGGATCGACAGCCTGCTCATGCATCAGCGGTGTAGCATCAAGCAATTCGGAGGGCCCCGCAGCACGATCACGGAGATAACCCCCGATGTGTGGCCCCATCTGGTCGAGATTTTGCCAGAGGTAAGTCTGGGTGTCTACGATCATGCCACCATCCTACCCAATTGCCTTTCTTCTTCAAGGGCTGGGATTCAGGGAGACGGCTCGGGTGCGGACCGTTTGCTGCCCTCGCCATTCGTCGATTTGTCGGATTTTGGCTCTGAAACCGTCTTTTTGGGGGATTTGATGGTCTGGATGCGTTTGGCAATCAGGTTCATCTCGCTCTCGGAGATCGTGCCCTGCGGATCGAGGTAATGCATGGCATTCAGCTTCTTGAGGCGGTCAAACCAGGCGTTCGCCTTATCGTAATTGCCCGCACCCAGGGCAACATCGATGGCTAGACGAAGACTGGTCAGTTGCTTCGGGTTGGTCTCCAAAAGCTGTTCAGCGACCTCAACGGCCCCCTCAGCCCACCTACGTCGCCCCACATATCGCGCGCCGGCACGCCGCAAACCTATATCCGCCTTGAGCAGCGCGCCTCGACGCAACGTGCTCTGCTGCCGAACGCTCACCAACACACCCACTCCCCGAATGATGGCAACCTCCGCCTCATCACGTTGTTCTCGGGCGGCATCCTTACGTCCGGCGGCAAGCTCAGCCTGGGCCAAACGATAGTGGGCAAGCGCCCCGCGATGATAAACCTGGGCCATATACGTCGCGATCATCAGATCACTGGGCATGACATCGCTTGCTCTGCCTAACTCCGCCAGAGCCGCACGTAACTGTCCCCCGGTAATTCGCGTTCTGGCGTCCTGCTTGTCCACCACGCGAATCGCCGATTCGGCACGTTCAAGGCGATTCTGGTGGGCGAATACGGGAACAGTCTGCCAGACCACCATCATGATCAACACGATAACCGTGAGCAGAAGACTGGTGACGTTCATAATGTCGTCGCGATAGGGGTCTGTTTTCTCGTCCGCATGATCAACGGTTGAACGGACTCGACTCAAACCAACGCCTGCGGCTAAACCAAGAGTGGCAAACAACAAAGGCGCTGACATCACGTTGCTCATACTCATCTCGATCTGACTGTGAAGGACCATTGCCACCGCAGCCACGAATAGCCCCAGAACCATCCGACCGTCATTCAGTTGAACCATCCTCGGCAAATACGCTATCGCGCCGATGACAGCTAGCCAGCCAACCCACCACGCGCCAAGGCCCATCGAGATAACTGCAGGAAGGGCAACACCCAACACCAAAAGGACATTGGAAATCATCCGGTCCCTCACAGATAACGTACGCGATGCGTCCTCGTCCGACTTGCGCCCCAATCCATTGCGCCGAATATGCAAACCCAAACCGACCAGTAGCACACAAATCAAGACCAGGCCAACCACCGCCCCTCCCCCCCCGAATGTGCCCCCGGAAATTCCCCCGGAATCCACCTCGGACGTTACCCCGTCCCCGGACATCGCACCAAACGCCATCAGATATACCGTTAAGAACACAGGTGTCGTTACCAACAACGCAAAGATGAGTCGCCGATACCCCCCTACCACTGGTTGGGCATCGATTGATTCTTCATCAGCCTCATCCCGATCCTCTTTCCCACACCCATACAGGATCATGCGACCCGAAAGATAAACCATCATCAAAATTAACCCCGTCCAGAGACTCCCACCTAGCCCTAATGTGGAAACGAAAAACACAAAAATGTTGTGCGGATCCGTCACATCCTCAGGGCTAATCTCGGGCTTGGTCGCTCTGTAAACCTCAGGGAAACGTCCCGGTCCAATCCCGGCGATCGGATCTTCCTGCAATCCATGCATAGCCCCCTGCCAATAGTGCCAACGAAACAGCATCGACCTTTCACCCTCCGCCGTCTCAGGGGCGCCCGCCAATCCGCGCGCCATCACTCCAAAAACGCCGGCACTGACAATCACAACACCAATTGCACCCCATGATGGCGCCCGCCCCTTCCATAGGGATCGAATCCACCACCAACCACCAATCGCCCCACACGCCACCATCATGGCCACCCATCCTCCTTTTGAATAGGTCATCCCCATAATGAGCAACCCGAAACACACAATGAGCATCAGTCCCCATGCAATCCCGCATCTTTTGTTTCGTCTCAATAACCCTTCCGCAATCCCCGCCGAAATCAGTGTCAACACCATCATCACCGTGGCCATCACGTTGGAAAGCCCGACGCTACCGACCACCTCACGCTGATCCAGCCTTTCGCGAAACTTGACGTAACCGGGTGAAGATTCCGTCCACCCTCGTGCTTTCAGAAAAGCCTCTTTCTCCTGTTCGTGGAGGGCGATGGTTTCTCCATGCAGGCTGAACTGATAGAGCGCATCGACGCCCACCGCCACCAGCAAACCCACCAGTGCACACATCATCAATCGTCGCCAAACTTCGACCTGGCACAAATGCATCACCGCTAGCGACAGCGCGATCCATGCCGCCCAATCGGCACCGAGAATCAGGCTCTCGTAATCCGACAACCCGTGGTTCATGGCAAACCCGAATCCCGCGACCCAAATCAAGACCGCCCACCACATCACCCTTTGCCCTGATAACCATGCATGGCCAATCGCCAGCACCAGCGCCAGCACGCAACCCAGATCAGTAATCGCAATACCACGCGGCCCCATCGCTGCATCTCCCTCGCCAAGCCCAACGGTCGCTGAATCAAAATAAATCTGATACCGAAACCGGACCAGACACCGTAACATCATCACCACCAACACCAACGCAAGGGCCGTCCAACCCATCCCTGATGTGATGCGTTGTCTCAATTCCGTTGAACCCCTACTCATGATTCACCCGCACTTCCACCCGCTCGCTCATAGAGGGCCAGTACCAGCAAAACGGCCGCGGTTTGCGCAGCGACGAGACACGCCTGCCAGGCACTCAGATAGCTCAACATCACTCCGCCCAATCCCGTAGCCATCGTACACGCCCAGATCACGCCTACCGCCGCCTGACGTGTCAAACCTTTATTGACCAGGCGATGCGAAAAGTGTTGCTGATCTCCTACAAACGGACTCTTCCCCTGCGCCAGCCGCAAACCCACAGCACTGACAAAGTCGTACAACGGAATCGCCAACACGACCACTGGCGTTAATACCCCCCACCAGCCAGCCACCGCAGAGCCGTTTCCCGCGGCGGGGTCGTAATACGTCACCCTTACCGAACAAAACGCGACAAACATCCCGATCACCAGGCTCCCGCCATCCCCCATGAAAATCGATGCGCGAGGAAAGTTGAACACCAGAAATCCCAGAACCGCCCCGATCATCAGTCCAAGCATCGACGCGATAAACCATTGCCCCGTCAACAGTGCCGCCGTCATAAACAATCCCGCCGTGATCGCCGCCACACCACCACTCAATCCATCCATGTTATCCAGAAAATTAAATGCATTTGTAATGACAACCAACCACAACACGCTCACGATGACACTCCCAGCCACGCCAAGAAACTCGAACAACCGCACATCCAGCATAAAAACCATGACAAGCGCAACACCCATCTGTACAGCCAATTTCACACCCGGCCCTAAGTTGCGTCGATCATCCACCAACCCCATCACATGCAGTACAAGCAAACAAGTAATCAGACCGAACGCCATCGGTGTTCGCGATGCGATACCCGATAGATGTGGCTCAATGTCAGGAACCAAACCCGACCAAGTTTCGGAAGGCAATATCCATACCAAACCAAGCCCCGCCAACATGGGCACAACAATCCCTGCAAAAATCCCGATACCCCCGGTCGCGGGTACTGCTTCGACATGCCCTTTGTGACCACCAGGTTCATCCAGATGCCCAATCCGAACACTCACACGACGCACCCACCAGGTCAACGGCAGGGCAACGCCAAACCCCATCGCAATCATCAGCAAACTAACCAGCACCATCGATAAGCCGCATCCTTATGTACACCAACACCGCAAACAGCACGCACAGTCCAATTCAGACCTCTATATCCATCGCCATCAGTTGCGCATCCTCTTTGAGAGGCGTCGCCACAGACACATGATGCTCATCCTGGATATAGGCAGGCAACGCATCACGATCCGCTACCTCCACGATCAGGCCGTGCGTAAATCCATTCGCACGATCCGTGAAGTTCTCTCCAGCCACCACCGAATCAATCGCAGCGACCTTACCTTTCATACCGTTTAGGGCGGCCATGTGTTCAGCCTTGCGCTCTTCACTCACGCCATCATTAAACTTAATCCAAACCATGTGGTAGACAGCCATATAACTACTCCAAATCCAGTTGCCACACCCCCCCTCCAAACGTTCCAAGAACGACAATTCCGTGTCTTTCCTTACCAACGGTTGACATTCACCGTTGTAGTGCCCATCCTATATCAAATCGCCTTTCAATTCTCGGCCGTGTCAACATGACCTCAAACCCACCCATTCTGATTACCGCGGCGATAACTTCGGAAATAGCCCCGCTCGCTCGAAGCTTGAAGTTAAGGCGTCTGAACACACCAATACCGACCACGGACAATTCAATAACCCCCGTGATGTACCAACACCCTTCCGATACGACTCAGCCCATGATCTGCGTCACCGGAATCGGTCAATCCAGAACGCGGACCATTCTCCGCCCTTTGATTGAAAGCCGTCACCCTCGCGCCGTCATCATCACCGGTTTCGCCGGCGCCGCCAATCCGAACTTTAAGATCGCCGATGTCATCACGCCCGCCATGGTGATCGACCAGACCGGCGGGCATACGCTTCATGCCACGCTCGACCACCGCACGCGAGGTACCCTCGCCACGTGTGATCAACTCATCTCAACACCACACGACAAACTTCAGCTTTATCGACACGATGCTATCGATGCAATTGATATGGAATCCGCTACCATCGCCCAACTCTGTGATGAATACGACATACCGTGGCTCTGCATTCGATCCATTTCCGATACGGCAGAACAGTCTTTGCCATCCTGGACCATGAACCTTACTCATTGGGATGGCACACCCAATATCACACGCGCTTCCCTGCACGCGCTTTCCAGGCCTCACCATATCCCCACATTGGTACGCTTGGGCCGTGCGTCAAGACGATCCGCAAGCTCGCTTGCCAAAGCGGTCGCCAAAGTCCTATAATTTCGGCAGAAGAGAAAGTAGCAGTCACTTCTCACCGATATGAAAAACAGTGCTCTAGTCGCTGACAGGAAGAGAACAGAAACCCTTAGTTGAAAAGTTGGAGGGCGAAAAGAATGTTGGACCAACCCACAAGCGTGACACACGTGGATCAACGTGTGGCCAAGGATGTTTCCCAGGCGCTGGGGCGTATCCCTCAGGGACTTTTTGTCATGTCCGCCAGACATGAGCAAGGCGCGCAGGGTGTCGTTGTCTCCTGGGTCCAACAGGTTTCCTTTAACCCACCTTTGGTCATGGTTGCCCTGCAAAAAGGACGCGCCATCGTCCCCCTCGTCCATGGATCCAAGTCATTTGCGCTGAATCAGGTCACCTCCGATGACAAACTCCTCCTCAAGACATTCACACGTTCGCAGGCCGCGGACGACGATGCCTTCGAAGCCGTACGCACATTAAGACGCACGACTGGGTCGCCCATCCTCACCAAAGCACAGGCGTTTATGGATTGCGAACTCGTACGACACATTGATGTCGAAGGCGACCATGACCTGTACATCGGCAAGATCATCGAAGCCGGCGTGCTCAACGAAGGCGATGTCACGATTCGATTCCGCGATGATGGCCTAAAATACTGAGCATTACCCCAATACCAAACTTCTTCGGAAGGGCGAGACTAAAATGGTCTCGCCCTTTTTATTTGACAAACCATCTTCCCAGCACACCTACACTAATACGCCCAACATGACACAACGCTACAAAGTCACAATCGCATACGATGGAACAGATTTTCACGGCTGGCAGGCGCAGGAACCACCGGATCGTGAACCCCTGCGCACCGTCCAGGGCACGATCGAAGATGCACTCTTACGCACCATCAAACAACCGGCCAGGGTTCGCGGCGCCTCGCGCACGGACACCGGCGTTCACGCACTCGGGCAAGTCGCCCACTTCGACGCCGACACACCCATCCCCCTCCATCGCCTGCCGTCCGCCATCAACAGTCGACTACCGGACGACATAGAGATTCGGGATATT
>JANQQT010000275.1 GCA_028284925.1 Phycisphaeraceae bacterium
ACGATGCCGCCCCATTTGAGGTGTTGATCGATACGGACCCATGCTTCGACGGTGATTTGTGTGTTGGGTAGTTTGGCGTCAACGGGATCATTGCTGATGAGGAGGCCGTGTTTGGATTTGGAGTTACCGGTGAGGAGAAGGGATTGCGGTTTATCGGTGGAGAACTTGACGGGGCCAGTGAGAGAGGCATTGAGTTTTCCTGCGAGAGGCTTGAAGGCGTTGGGGGAGACGAGATTGGATTTGTCGAATTGATATCGATAGAGGAGATCGGCATCCTGCTGAGCAAATGCAGGTGAGAACGATTGCAGTGAAAGAAATGAGAACGTCAGTAATGCAAGGTATTTCATGGGTCGCCTCAATGATGGAACAAAGCAACCCATTATAGGATAGTTGCGAAGATTGCGGGGATTATTGTGGATCAGGATCCGTACCTGCGGCGGCGCCCTCGTCGGAAGTGGAGGCATCTTCGGTTGCAGGTTGATAGATTACGAATCCGCCGGCAATGAGAATTGGGGTAAGCGTAAGGATCAGCCAAACGAGACGAATGCGTTTTCGCAAGGTGTCGTTCGAGGAGACGAGTTGCTCCCGGACATTTTTGAGTGACTTGAGGCGAAAGGGATTTAAGCCGGGGAACTTTGTATCCTGAGAGGGTAGTTTAAGTTTGCCGTCCGGGCCGAGGAGATCGGAGGGTATGTCTAGAGTCGGAGGCGTTTGTTGGGGATTGGGATCGGTCGAAGTCTTGTTGTCACACGTCCTCGGCTCTTTCGCATCTGGTTGTTCATTCATCTTTTTTCTTGGTGACGAAGGAGGAGGTGGAAGTTCAGCGTCGCCTTTGAGTTTGGAAAGGTCGCCAATCATGGCGTCCATGATGTCGGCGTGGCCACCGACGGCACGGGTCAGGCCGGTCTGGGCCTGAGTGACCCATTGCATCAGAAAAAACGAGATAACAATCCAGAGGATCGAAGCAATTGCAAACTTGGCCATGATGAAATTCCGTAGGTTTATGGCGTGGGCATTCCGGACTTAGTCGTTGGTCTGGGAAAACGGGGCGCGATCCGGGTCTGCTGCACGTTCGATACGCTCGATGTGAATGGCGCGGCCTGAATCGTCAAGCTCGACGAAGGCGCCGCAAAGGCGGATGTCGTCTTCCGCAACATCAAAGGCGGCGGGCATGGCGGTGGACATAAATTGAACGACACGGTCCTTGCGGCGACCGAGGACTGAATCGTACGGGCCGCACATACCCAGGTCGGTAAGAAAGGCCGTACCGCCGGGTAGAATCTTTGCATCTGCGGTGGGGATGTGGGTGTGTGAGCCAAGTACGGCGGAGACGCGACCGTCAAAGTAATGGGCAATGGCGGCCTTTTCGGCGGTGGTTTCGGCATGGACTTCAACGAAGGTATGCGTGTGATCCGGATGGGCATCAAGGATGCGCTGGATGGTGACAAAGGGGTCGTCGGCTTTTTGGCCGGGCATGTAGATGCGACCAAGCACGATCATGGTAAGGAGCGATTTCGATTCGTCTTCGTTGTGTAGAACCATTGCCCCCCTACCCACCGCCTGTTCAGGAAAATTCGCAGGACGGATGAGATTTGGCGCGGCATCCAGAGCGGGATAGATATCCCGTTGTCGATAGACGTGGTCGCCCAGCGTAACGCCATCAATGCCATATTTGATAAGTTTGTTGAAGAGCTGAGTGGTCATGCCCGATCCGCCGGCGACGTTTTCGCCGTTGGCAATCACCAGGTCGGCTTCGTATTCGCGTCGTAGTGCGCCGATGTGCTGTTGCACGACGCGGCGACCGGGTTTGCCGACGATATCACCGAGCATGATGAAGCGGAGGGACATAACCAAGATTAGGGAAGCCGGAGCGACGTGGCGAACGGCGAGGAATGAAAGCGAATGAGTATTTGTGTCGATCTTTGGTGAAAACGAGCCTGATTCGTTAGAATGAAGGGTCACCATCAGCGAAAGGACGCGTGGATGCGAGCGATTATCACCGGGCAAGTGGGTATCAACAAGAAGAGTTATGTGGACGGCGTGGCGGAGGTAGCGCGGGATCGGGGTGAATCGATGCAGGTGTTTCATATCGGGAACCGGATGTATGACGAGGCGCCCGATGTGCGTCCGGGACGCATTCTGGACTTGCCTCTGCAACGGCTTCATGCGATTCGGCGTTCAGTCTTCAAGGACGTAATCAGTGAATCGGCGGGCGAATCGAACGTTCTGGTGAATACGCATGCGACGTTTCGATGGCGGCATGGTTTGTTTCGAGCGTTCGATTTTGATCAGATTGAAGCGTTTGAGCCGGACCTATTCATCTGCCTGGTGGACAATATCGAGGCGGTGTCGCATCGGGTGCATGGGGAGCATGTGATTGATGCAACATTGAAGGACATGATGGTGTGGCGGGAGGAGGAGATTCTGGCAACGGAGTTGCTGGCACAGGCGGTAGGATGCGGGAATCATTGTTACATCGTCGCACGAGGAAGAGAGGCAACGACAGAAAAGGCGTGTCATCGGCTGGTGACGCAACCGGGCACGAAAAAAGTTTATCCATCATTCCCCATGAGCCACGTCGTGGACATGCCGGATGTGTTGGCGGAGATCGACGCGTTTCGCGCCGAGTTGGCGGATCACTTTATAACTTTTGATCCTGGCGATGTGGATGAGAAGCTCCTGCTGGATCGCGCGGTGGCGGCGACGAAAGAGGGTGGGGATTTTATACAGGCGACCGCACTGGGCGCGGATAACGAGATGGAGACTTTTCGCGTTTCAGTAAAGCAGGTATTGGATATCGCAGGTGATATCGACGGGCAGATTTATGCGCGGGATTTCAAGTTAATCGATCAATCGGACATGATCGTAAGCCTGGTGCCGGAGTTGGCGGGAGGTGTGCCGGGGCTGTCCAGTGGCGTTGAACGGGAATTACAGCACGCGTTTGAGGCGTCGAAAGATGTGTTTGTGGTGTGGAAGCCGGAGAAGAATCCGAGTCCATTCATTACGGAGACAGCAACGAAGGTGTTTAAGTCGACGGGTGAGGCACTTGCGTATTTTGAGGAGACGGGGATGTTCGAGAACAAGAGTTTGTTTGGAAGGTAGATGGGGTTGGAAACCGGGTACGTCAGTCGCGCGTCGTACGATCGCGCGCCCGCTTTCGCGCTCGGGAGAGCGCATCGAACATTTCATCCTGCATTGCGGCAGCGGATTTGGGTTTTGGTGTACGGGTGGTTTTAAGGTCTGGCGAGGTCACGCCTGAACCAGATGCCGGAGACTTACGTTTGGGCCTGCGTACCTGCGATTCGGGTACATCTTCTTCCTCATTCTGTTCAGAGACGGAAGTCGCTTTTCTCTTCCCGAAGCGCGGGAGTCGTATCATCGAAAGGGCTCCGGTGCGACGCTCGAGGACTTCGAGAAGTAATAAGCCCATAGCGATTAGGAAGAGAGCGGGGGCGAGTTCGATGATGCGCGGGCGACGGGGAAGACCTTTGAAGACGGCAGGAAGATCGATGCGGTCGATCCCTCCGGTTGCCTGAGCCATGCGATTGAGTGTGACGTGACCACGCAACGAGGAGGTTGGGCGATATTCAGGTGAATAGGGCAATGTGACGGCGGGAAGGGAATAGGTTCGACCCGACCCAAGAGATGCCGTCGCGATGGCGGTTTCGTTGCCACGAAGTTTGAATTCGGTGGAGAGGGTGTCAGGTGAAGACCAACGCATGTTCAATTCCTCGGCGCGCGGCGCCTGACCGAAACGATTTTGAACTTTGCCTCTCAGAATCATCACCGACGGCGTGACAGACAACGTCTTGACTTTTCGCAGAGGATCAAGATGAAGTGTAACACGTACGATGTCATCGGTTAGTTCCTGCGTCAGCATCATATTGTCAGGCAGGGATTGCCGGTCGCCTGCGGTCCATCGCACCAAAGAAGTGTAAAGGTCCCCGACGTTTTGCCAGTCTCCGGTAAACTTGCCATCGGCCTGGGCGGTGTAGGCGAGTGTTCGGCCAAGCCCGACCGACCAGGAAGCAATGACGGGAGCCTTGTGATCTGCATCATTGGTGATAGCTGCGGCGTTCGCGGTTTCCTTGAGATAGGTGAGGTTGTAACCATTGACGGTAGCGGGTTCGACATCGAGTTGTCGGCCAAGCAGTGTGGTTAAGCCGGCAGTCGTAAGAACGGGTGTTCTCTCCTCAACGAAACTGCTGCGGGCCACGACGAAGGTATCCTGAGCAAAGAGACGTGGAAGTTCCTCGGCGTTTTGGGTGAAGAACACACGACCTCCGCCTCGTTTGGCGATGTCCTCGAGGAGGGCGGCGTCAGAATCCTTATTTGTTCCCAAAGCAATGACGGAGCAGGTGATTCCGTTTTTTCGAGCATTTTCAAGGAGTTGTTTGTACGCGCCGGGTTGCTCGGAGTCGGCGGCATCGGAAAACAGGATGATGTGCCGGTTGCCGGAGTCAGCGTTGGCGAGCATCTGAACAGCCTTGGAGAGCGCTTCATAGACGAAAATGCCACCGCCCTGAGATGCGATGGAGAGAATTCGACTACGAAGCCGACCGTTTGCTTCTTCATCTGAAAGCAAGGTAAGCGGGGCGATGACGTGCGCGGCGGTATCGACGGCGAGGACGCCAAACTCATCCTGCGCACTGAGCATGTTCAAGACTTCGGCGGCTGCGACATTGGCCAGATCCATTTTGGTCTTGCCGGAGGGCGTGGGCGCCATCATTGATCCTGAACGATCCATCGCAACGACGATGGCAAGCTTGAATTTCCGGTGCTCCTTTCGAAGTTCCAGAGAGACGGGGAGAATCTTTTCAATGGGGGATTTGTAATATCCGCCCGTGCCAAAGCTGGTAGGTCCGCCCGTCATCATCAGGCCGGCGCCGGTATGTCTGACCCATTGGGCGAGATTTAGCATTCCCGCCCGGCCGATGGAGGCAGAAGGCGTTTCCTCCAACACAACCGCGGAATAGTTGGAAAGTCCAGCGAGGGAGTATTCCACTTGATCGGGCGACCTGATGGCGAGATTCAGCCCCCCCTGGCGTAGCAGGCGATGGAAATTGGAGTTGGGTTTGTTGGTGACCATCAGGACGGGGCGCGGACCTTGAACACGCACCAACATGCGTGCGCTGTTATTCTCAGCGATGGGGTCTTCAGTCGGAGATTCGCCTTCCTTCCGGTTCGCCTCAACGGAAAGGCCGTAGTCCACGGTGGAAGGATCGGCAACACGATCACGGAAGGACAGACGATTGATACCGGCGGTGAAGCCCTGTTTGCCTTTGGCGATGACGGTCTTGCCGCGACGCAGGGTGTAGTTTACGGTTTGCTCAACCGGGGAACGGACCCACGCGGTGATCAGATAGGCTTCTTTGGGGTTGACCACACTGGGAGCTTCGACTGCGGCAATCGCCAGATCGCCTGCTTCGGCACGTTCGCTGTGGCGAAAGTCGATGGCGATTCCCCTGGCTGCCGCTCGAGAGACGGCAAGCATGGGGTCTTTGCCAGTCCATCGGCCATCGGAAAAGACGACCACACGCGCGGGGGTGTCGGCCGGGACGAGGGCCATGGCTCGCTCTATGGCATCGTGAAGGTTTGAACCGTGCGGATCGATAATAGACTCAAGCCTGGTGACATCACCATCATCGGCAATACGTTCGATGGAGGCGTCCACGCCATAGGAAACGACGGCCAGTTTGTCGCCTCCGGTCTTTCCCTTCTGCATAATACGAATGGATTCGATATTCTCGGTGAGACTTTCAGTTGGCATCGATGCGCTACGATCGACGACGGCGATTACAATGCCCTTGCGACTCTGGAGTTTGATGGCCAGACCGCTCATTGCAAGGAGCAACATGGCCAGGGCGCCGACACGCAAGACCAGCAGTAGCCGACTGGGTAATCGCCAACGCAGCATGGCGATGACGAATGGAATAATCAGGAGCAGCCAGATTGGTGAGAAGAGTTGAATCACGAAACGCCGCCCCCGCCATCGGTTCTTGACGATCGTCGCGCCATGAACATCAGGTGAAGCGCCAACATCACGGCCGCAAGAAGGCCCATCGACCAGGCGACGGACTGGTATGACCAGCGTAAGGCTTTGGCGTTGGACCAATCACCGACTTCGACCGCGCCTGCCGACCGAAGATTGGACTCGTTACCGTCCAGCAGATTGGCGGCATACTGCCATTCAGGCGACTTGAATGGAGAATCATCCTCGACGATTTTCACCGAAGCAATGCCGGGTTGTTCGGCGGGTATGCGGAGGCGCCTTCCTGCGAGGGGTTGTTCGCGGGACTGACCATCGGGCTGTGTGATGGACAAAGCTTTTCCACCGGCAGTCAGGTTAATGATAACGGATTCACCGACGCGAAGGTTGGGATGTTCAACACCCGGAAGATGCGCGCGGCGCCAATCGACCAGATTAAAGAAAAGGACGGGCCAGACGTTGGAGGCATGGAGGGTGGAGGCGTCGAGTCGATAACGCATTCGAATGTGGTGGCGTTCGACGTCATCCATGCGAACATCGAGAAGTGTAACGTTGCCAGCCGCGAGGAGAGAACGATGGTTTCCGCCCGACATTTCGTTGGCGTTGCCGGCCGCCCAGACCAGGCCTTCTAGTGAAAAACCGGTGGTTAATGGATGAGCGTGATCGACCACAAAAGGGCCAATGTACGCGGACGTCGGATCTTCGGAGATCAACTGGGAGGTCCAGGTAGCGGCGTGTTCATTCAGTGTCGGAAGTTTCTCGGCATCGGTGATAAGGAGGTCAGCCTTGGTGGTGACTATCTCGATGCCCGGGATAACTCTGATGACATGTTGAATATGGCGGGTAAGTTGGGAATCGTTCAGGCCAAGACTTACGCGTACGGCGCGAGGCTCCTGCCTGAGAAGTACAACCTGATTGTCGGTGTCCAAAGCATCATCGCCCAGGCTTGCGCGAATCGTACCAATGGACGGAGTGACAGGAATAAAGAGATCTCGCTTTTCATCGGCCCTGAGTTTCAGTTTGAGGGGTGATCCGATTGGTGCAGGGTCGGCTCCGTCAACGAGCCATTCAAGTTTCAATTCGGCGGTAGTCGGACTATCGGAGAAATTCACGATCTCGAACAGGCACATCTGATCGTCCTTGCGCGTAGTGCGTGAAGCACCGACGAAACCAATATTCGATGTGGATTTACCGAACGCGTGCCATTGGACGCGTTCACCGATAGCGGCGTTTTCCGCGGGAGGGTGATCGGTGACCAAGAGGATGCGCGCGATCTCACCGCCCACTTCCAAAGCGAGGCTTATTCCGCGCGGCAGGGAACCACGGGGAGATTGGCATCGCCAGTTGGCTAGCAAAGCTTCGGCTTCATCCGGATCGGTCACGTCATCGCTGATTACGCGTGCTTCATCGCCAGCGGTAATGAAGCGCATGGTGTATCTTCCGGTCTCAAGACGCCGGCGTATCGATTCGATTGCGGCCCTTCGCGGTGATTCGTCACCGCCGGCCAGCATCGAAAAAGAGTCATCAAGCACAACGATGACGGGCAGGCGGGATGAACTGATCAACATGCGAGGCCCGGTCGCCGCGAGAACAAGTAATAGCAAAACCAGGAGCTCAAGAAGGAAAAGCAAAGGCGTCTGAAGACGATTCACCCGTGTCCCGCCCTCCTTGGCCGGTGTGACGGAATGCCACAACATCAGCGAAGATACGGTTCGTTTGCGATACCGATTGCGCAACCAGTAGATGCCCGCCAATGTCGGCAGGGAAAGCAATCCGAAGAGCGCCATGGGCAACGAGAAAATCGGCATTAACCTACCTGTAAAACGGCGGCCTCCACGAGCGGGGCGAGATCCCAATCCGTCATCAGATCCTGAGCAATGAATGTTCGCATGGATGCACCGACTTGCAGAGCGGCACGATTCCAATTTTCCTGATGAGCCGCCAGGGAATCCCGATACAGTTTCTGCATGGCGGCATCGACAAAAACCTCACGCAATTCCCCGGTTTCAGAATCGACAAGACGAACATTTCCGCGATGAGGCGGTGTGGTGTCTTCCCTGGCCAGCACCTGTACGAAACAGACGGCTGCGGCTCCCTGTGCAAATTGCTGGGCGATCAGGAGAGGGTCACCCATAAACAGAAGATCGCTGATGAGCATGCGAACGGAACGTGGTCGCCAGGCGGGAGGGAGTTTGGCAAGAGACTCCTCCAATGGCTCCTGACACTCAAATGTCAGATCGTCCCAAACGGTAGGCGACTCGTTTCCGTTAAGGACTGGCTCGCAACCGTCGCGCGTCTGATAAACCGCGTGGGTGAATCCACTGTTGCCGGCGGCAGCGGTAAGCGCGGCAACAAGCCCCAAAGCACCTTCCGCTTTGGGTGTTTCGGTCAGGGCCATAGAGGCGGAGGTATCCAGGAGAATATCAATATGTGGATTCACCTCTTCACGGAAAAGCTTGACGGTGAGTTTGTCCGTGCGGGCGTATGCAGACCAGTCAATGCGTCGCAGATCATCACCCGGTTGGTAATCGCGATGCTCCTGAAATTCGAGGCTGGCTCCGGCACGTTGGCCCATGTGTGACCCGATGACACCTGCGGGAACGCGTCGCGGGGCGGTCAGCGCGTAGCGCATGCCGGCCATGAACCCAATCTCCAAAGCTGTGCGATACTGCTTTTCCATGCGTGCCTGCTATTTTTAATGATCCGCAGCCTGACCCGCGGCGGTCTGCAGCACTCGTCGTTTCGGCGGAACCCACAATCGCCAGCCCAGCCAAACAGCGGCTCCGATAATGACCAGAGTCATGAATTGCCACACACTGCCGGAGTCGGTCAACAATCTTCCCGTGTTTTTCAGATAAATTTCCAAACCAAGGTAGCTGAACGTGGCGATGAGCAGCGCGGCGGCCGCGATGGCAATGGGCCAGGATACCAGACGCGTCAGACTTACAAGAATCTTTCCATCGCTTAACTCGACCCTTTCGCTTACCAGGGTAACGAACTGGTCGCGTGTCTTAACATCGGGTGCAACTATTTTGAACGTGGAGGGGCGTCCACCGTGATTCCAAGTGATGGATATCGTCCTTCTTCGTTTTGGAGCGTGAACGTAGAGTATCTCCGATGCGCGGAGCAGACGCCCGGCATGTGTATAGGCCGGATAGGGCAGTTGACCCGTCTGAATCGTCTGACCGGCTTCTTCCCATTGGTCGTCCCAAAGCTCGACGTAAAAGATCTGATCGTCCGCCACACCAAACATCGTGCGGTTGGAGGGGTTGGAATCCTGGAATACCTTCAGGTTTTGATATTGGCGATTGACTTCATGTTCATCGGTGACGACAGGCCCGCGTGACCGTGGCGTGCGACGAAATCGTGCCATCGATTCGACAAAAGACGGCGCCAGGAACGCCCCCGCGACGCCCGCCCATATCACCAGTAACCAGATGATCGTACTATCGGCGTTCCAATCCAATTCCCGAAACGCAACGGTGGCATAGAACGGGCTGTGGATATCGATGTAGTTCACCTTCATCAACAAGGCCAGGATGTAGGGGAAAGCCGTACCCAGTAACATCATCAACAGGGCCAGTGCCCATGTTAACTCCGGAACGACAATTCGTTTGAAGAGTGTTTTCCTGAGAACAAGGGCGGAAAGACAATAAACCAAGGTGTACAAAGTGAATGTTCGCATGACGCTTGCCGGGCCAAAATCCGAACTCGTCCCGGATACAAGACCCGAGCCAAACATCTGATCCCACTTAAGAGCCATGAGCCAGGTCAGACCAACGATCATGCACGCCCACAAAATACCTCCGGTCGATCCGCTATAGAAAAGGAATGCGGGGATCCTCGCCAGCCTGGATCGCGGGATTTCGTGCCTGACGCGTGGCCCAAGTCGGTCACGTTCGCAAATAGCTGAAAACATCACAAACGGAAACATGATCGTGGTTATCACCGCCCAGACCTGCACGGGAAACATCGTGAAATTGGCGTTCACGGACATGCACAGCGCCATTAGAAACAGGACGAACCATGCAACGGTCATGTAGATACGTACAGGATATGCCCGATTAGAGGAAGGCGGTGTCAGCAAGGCGGAGGCCACCATGAACATCACACCCATGAACATGATAATGAAGAACAACATACCGGCGAACTGCAGCCAGATATTGCCAATGGCGCCCGGCCCGACGATCATGGAAGCAATGGCAACGAATGCCCCACGAAATTGAACGGCCTGAATCAGGGCCACCATCCACCCGCCGATTATTATCATTGCCACGATCCCGCCGAGAAAAAGCAGGGACTTGATTACACGATTGGTCGAAAGCGCCGCCAGGAAGATGGCCAACATGACCGCCCCGCCGATACCTACCAGGTTAAAAAGCGTTACGGTTAGAATCGTCGGCAAGTCGATCCCGCGCAAGAGGAAAGATAGTGACACGAATGGGGTACAAACTGCAAAAATCAGCACGGCAATGACGAAAGCGGAAAGGAATTTCCCCCAGACAATCTTCCAGGCGCTGACGGTGGTGATATAAAACAGATCAATATTGACCCCGCCGCGCTCAGAGTGCATACGCAGTGCGGCGAAAGCCGGGAGAAACAAGAGGCATGAACCGATCAGAATGGTCTGCAATACGAAAAACACATTCCCGCCTATGCCAGCATGCAACCGATCCGGAGAGGCATCAAACAGGTGGACACCTATGACGAACATCTCGACGACTAGAAAAATGGCAATCACCGAAGTGACGAACTTCCCGGCGACGGCCTGCCGCAGTTCCTTGATAACCACGGGGTTCATTGCATCGTCGAGACGCGTCCAGATGTTACTGAATAACTTCATTGCACTTCCCCCGTCGTAACATCCATGAAGACCTGTTCCAGATCGGCCTGCTGCTGATGAAACTCGATGATACGAAATTCGAGACGCAATAACTCGGCCAGCAGATCGCAACACGTTTCTTCATCCCCGTCAATGTCAGCCTCGACATTCAGTCCGGAAATACGAGCGTCGGCCACGTGCGCCATTTGCAGGAGTTGCCGGTGTAAGTCTTCCGGATCTCCAAGCGTACGAATCATCATCGTGCGGTGTTTGCCTTCGGAAAGCGATTCCATGATACCGGTAATCGTTCCCGCACGAAGAATACGACCGCGCTCGATGATCACCGCGCCATCGCAAATCTCTGCCAGCTCGGTAAGTATGTGCGAACTGATAAAGATAGCCTTACCCTGATCCGCCAAGACCTTAAGCAACTCGCGAAGCTCCACACGCGCCCTCGGGTCCAGGCCGGCGGCAGGTTCATCCATAATCAGCATGGGAGGGTCGTGCACAAGAGCGCGGGCGAGGGAGACGCGTTGCTTCATCCCCTTACTCAAAGCAACGAGCATCTTGTCACGCAGTCGTTCAAGCCCGGTGAATTCCTCGATACTCTCGATGACACGTCTGCGACGGGGTGACTTGATGCCGTAAGCGCGGGCGAAAAAGTCCAGATACTCGCGCACGGACATATCGCTGTGTGTTGGAAGGTGATCCGGCATGAATCCGATCATACGGCGAGCTTCTTCCGGTTCCTCCACGACGGATCGGCCGTTGATATAGGCATTGCCGAAGGTCGGTTCGTCGAGTGTTGCGAGGATGCGCATAGTCGTGGTCTTGCCAGCTCCGTTCGGCCCGACAAATCCGAAAATCTGCCCGGATTCAAAACTGAATGAAACATCATCCACCGCCCGCGTGGCGCCAAAGTAACGTTTCAAATGGACAACTTCTACCTTCATGGCGATACGTGTTCCGTGATTCCGATGATAAAGCTGAGACCGTCGCGGCGCTCCGTCCCTGCGAGACCCGTTTCTTCAAAAGGAGATTTTTCAACAACCGCGAGGTAGCGTCCCGGCCCCAGTGTTTGTTGCATGAAATGGACATCCGAATCCGACACCGATGAGGACCTGCTCAATCCAGCTAATATACCGCTTCGATCAAACCGCCAGTCGCTACGCATGAGATCTCGCATAAGCTCCGCATAGCGACGAGGCTGATACACCCTATCCGATGCAGATGTCATGCGCGTCAGCGTCGCGGACTCTTCGCCGGGGACTGATTCGCCCCGATGGACTTTGCCATTCTTATCGACGAATAGTACCCGGCGGATATCCACGCCGAGTCCGTTGATCACGCGAATGGAGCCATCGGGTTGCGGCTCAAACGTCACCCGTCGTCGAGCGTTTTCACCGGCTTCGGGTCGCTGCAATCGCAGATGCGTGGACACGCGGGACACAATCCAACCGGAATCCAAATGTTGATCGGTCGTCCAGTCGATCGATCGACGATTCGCCTTGCCTTCATAATAGTGGGATTCACGAACATAAGGAGTCACCGCCGTCTGCGCACTGAATCGCAAACCGTCGGAAGGTTGAATCGGAGCATAGAACGCCTTAAGCGTTATCGTAGAGGCACGTTTGGTTCGCTGATCCAGAATCGTCACGGCCGTCGCGCACGAATACTTGGTAAATCCCTCTGATATCAGGTTGTAACCGAAGAGCGCCATGCAAAAGACGGCGGAGATGGCGGGCACAGTCCAGATCAGCCAGATTTTTCTTTTCTTACGCGCCAGAACAAAAAAGTTAATCGGCCCGATCAGCACGGCGAAAATCAACATCAGAAAGAACAACCCGCGTACTGGAACGCCGCGTTGTTCGACAACAGGAAAGTCTCTGGCGATCTCCTGCGGCGATCCCGGTTTACTCATTCCCGTTTTTCCCGCGTTGCCATCAAAAACTGCATTCTCCAACCACTCTACATCAAAATTACTGATCTGCCTTCCCGATAGTTCGTAAATGCGCTTGAAGACGATAAGACGACCAAAACCATGATCGTGATAAACGCCGGACGAATCGCCAATTTTCTGCCGTCTCACCGCTCCGGCCCACTTTCCGATTCCCTCCCAATCCCCAATAACGGCCAAACGCCCGCCGGCCTCCACATACTTCAACAGCGCCTCACCAATACCTGAGTCCGAACCGCCGGCCACCTTCTTCATATCCTCCGCGGAAATAATGACGGCGGCGAAGCGCGAGTAACCCAGCCAGTTATCCGACCACTCGCTGATCTGACCGGATGCCCGAACCGTTTGTAAGACTGCCGTATGGCCGTGATGACCTGGAGAAAAAACACCCTGTCGCCGTAATGATCTTGAAACCAGGACAAGCCGTACTGGCCCTGAACCGAGTCTACCCCGATGCATTCGTACCGAAGGCATGGCAAATCCACTGGACACGTGTTTGAGGCTGAGAGGCATTGGCCTTCTGGTGTAGTTTCTTCCATCAACTGTGATGCTCGCCATATCACCAGCCAGCGGAATGGCCGGCTGAAACACACTGACGAAACGCCGCTGTTTGGCAGGCACCACAACCGTCCGTTGAAGATTTGAAATAAGTTCCCACGACCCACGATAACCATGACCATAATCACGGGCCGGCAGCGCAATCTTCACCTTCCGATCCTCATCGGAGCTGTTATACACATTAAACCGATATTCAAGATAGCCGGTCTCTGATTCCACCCCGGCCATGATGACCTGCGTGATGGTAACATCGCCGTAGCGTGCACCCAAAACGGTCGAGTTCGTGCCGATCATCAAAATCAGTGATAAACACGCAATTACATTTTTGGGCTTGAACGTGTCGCCTATTCTCATCAAACCGCCCCCTCTTGCGAAATCTTGACATCCGCCGGCAAGTCCACACCCGCTTCGTCCAGATTGTCCAGCAACTGCGAGATCACCATTCTCGTCTCAATCTTGTCAAACCGGGCCTTGTAATTCAGCAGGATGCGATGGTTAAGAACCGCCGGCGCGATTGCTTTGACATCTTCGAAACCTACGGTTGGTCGACCTTCAATCAACGCATGAGCGCGTGAAGCCTCCGCCATGGCAATTGCCGCGCGAGGTGATGCGCCATAAGTAACATACGAATTTACCGCATCGGTGGCCTCCGCTGCATCGGGATGCGTCGCCGCCGTCAGGCGTGATATGTATCGCGAAACCGCCTTGGGAAGAAAAATCCTGCCCATCACCTCAAAAAGCGATTCCAATTGCTCCGACGGAATCGTCGTCTGCGGCACAGGCGGCTCGCCACGACGACGCGTCGAAATGATCTGATCAAGAACGTCCACATCCACGCCCGTTACATTTAACTTAAACAGAAAACGATCCAACTGCGCTTCCGGCAAAGGATAAGTTCCTTCAAGCTCGATCGGATTTTGCGAAGCCAGCACAAAAAACGGCTTGGGTAGCTCGCGTGTTGACCCCATCAGCGTTACACGACACTCCTGCATGGCCTCAAGAAGCGCAGACTGGGTCTTGGGTGACGCCCGATTGATCTCATCGGCCAGAAGAATATTGGTAAAGATCGGCCCGGGTTGAAAGATCATTTCACGCGACCCTTCAGTCGAATCCTGAAGAATGTTCGTACCGAGAATATCGCCCGGCATAAGATCCGGTGTGAATTGCACACGATTGAATTCAAGATTCAGCAATTGCCCCAGCGCATTGACCAACGCCGTCTTTCCCACACCCGGTAAACCCTCCAGCAGGATATGCCCGTGACTTAGCACGCCCACCAATACCATACGATGCAAGCGGGACTGTCCCAGAAGAATGCCATCCAGCTCCGCCAGAATCTTGCCGACAAGATCCACGCTTGGCGCCAGTTCGTTGGGTTGCAGAACACTTGAATCAGCCATACACGCGTCACTCCAAGCCTTGATTACCCCGCCACGGGTGATGATTTATACGCGAAATCCATGTAAATCACTAGCCGAAACGAATCGTTTGAATCGAAATTTCCCAAGATTGCCTTTTTCACCGGCCACAATACCGTAAACACAACCATCGGCGACCCTATTCAAGCCAAGGTCTCGCCTCAATTTGGATTAGTTTCTGTGCGATTGCTGATACGCACCGGAATCATTTGCGTTCGAAGAATTTTTCGACCACCGCCCGATGCCGCGGCAGGACGGTCTGCTTCGTGGATGAACCACCGGATGCCGCGGACTGATTAAGACGGGCGGAAGAGGTCGTATCCGCATCTTTGATCAACTTTGGCGCGCCAACACTCACGCCGATGGTCCGATCCTTCTTGCGAAGGGATAATTCGGCAGCCTTTAATTTCTGAGCCTTAAACTTAAAATCCTTCGGATCGGTGGGCGTGGTCAGTGACAACGGAGTAGGACCGCCGCCGCGACTGATCCCACCGCGTCCACCTCGTTGTGAGTTGGCGGGATTCATAAACTGACGAAGCATCTGCCCGGCCAACTGTTGACCTTGTGGACTTTTGAGTAGTCGCACCAGAGCACCGGCATCCTGCGGAACCGGTATTTGCTGCAATGCGCGATTCAATTGGCCGGGCCTTAACAAACGCACATCACCGAGGTTCTGAAGATTATTCTGTAGTTGGTCGCGCATCTGGCCCGCCATACGGGCCAATTGGCCGAGTTGCCGCATCTGTTCCGGCGTCAGTTGCAACATGTCACCACCACGAGATTTCCCGTTTTGCGCGTTTTGCAGGTTCTGACCTGGCTTGCCATGATTACCGGGCTTCTGACCATTGGCCTGATTCGTATTTTTCCTGTTCTGCTCCGCAGCCTTTGCAAACTGATCAATCAAGGCCTTAAGCATCTTGGGATCAATTTTCTGCTTCGCCAACTCCTTAATCAATTCGGGATTCTTTCGGATCAGCTCTGAAACGGTTTTTTCAAGCTTCTTCAACACCTCTCCTGCCGCCTCCGGGTTGATCCCGGGCTTGGCCGACAGCTGATCTTTAAGAATGACGTTGGCCAATGTTTGAGCGTCTGCCAGATTTCGTCCCGCCGCCTTGGCCTGCTCAATCGCTTTGGCCGCCGCCTCACGCAATTGCCGATCCACCTGATCCAGAGCCTGCCAGGTCTTCACCGGATCGTTGGCACTGGCTGAGTTTCTGATTCCATCCAACTTCTGAACCAGTTGCTCGGCCTTCTTCTCATCGATCAATTTCTCTTTCTTAAGTGCCTCAATCTGTTTTTTGGCCTGTTGTATTTTCTCGTCAATGCGCATTTCACCTTCGGGTGAAGCCTGCGTGAATTGCTGCGGCATGAAAAAACTCAAGGTCACGAACGCTGCGGCAAACAGGAACTGCCCCACGATACGAGCCCCACGCCAATCCACCTCCGGGCGCGTTACATTTGGCATGGTTCGCTCCCAGCCGCGCATATCCGTTTCATACGACGCCATCAACATCCCGCCGCACCCGGAACGCACATCAATAAGCGCTTCAAGTTTCGCTTCACCTGGCGTCACTGCATTGGCATAGCGAACCGCCAAATAAATCACCGGGATTAACCCGGGCAACCCCCACAGAAGAACACCCTGTTCCACACCATATGCCCTGGCTGCAAGCACCACCGCTCCCCAAATGACACAATAAAGAGCCATTCCCGCCAAACCACGACGAATGAACATAACAATCCACAATTGTCTTCGAAGACGTTTGGCACAATTCGACTGATCAGACATGGACATGCCTCCGGCCAAGTTAAACCCGCTGCCAATTATAGCCCCACTACCCCCACCAGAGTTGAATCAACAACGACGCCAGGTAACAAAAGCACAAATACAAATCCAAAACAGACTCGCAGGCTCGGGAACTGTGACGTTGATACTTCCGTTTACACCGATCTCTCCCTGGAAACGGCTCTGCCAGATCAGAAAGTCAAATCCATCCACATCGCCATCCTCATCAAAATCACCGTTTCCTGGATGGCCATCACCGAACGTTCCCCGCCCTGCCGTCCATAACTCAAGGTCCAATTCATCGACAGCGCCGTCATAATTTCCATCACCCATAAGCACATCGGAAAGCGCATCCACCTTCCAGATAAACAGCCCCTTTTCAATATCCGAACCGATCACCGTCCGCGAAGGAAAATAGGGGTAATTGCTCCATAGCCCGTTGAACTCCGCATGATCGTCATCCGGATAGGTGTCAAAAAACCCCACCTCAACGGGATTCAGCGGATCGGTTGCATCAAACACCCGCAGGCCCGATCTGTAGTTTGCTTCGAAAATCAGATTGAATCGCGTATACAGGTTGTGATCGACCGCAGAATTACCGTTCGTAAAAGTACCCGCCTCAAACGGGGCGGACAGGTCGGACACATCCAGAATACGCGTGGTCGTCGTGGTGATCTGGTTATTCCGAGTCTCATCCAATTCATCGTTCAGATAGACATAGCGGCGATCCGGCGAGAGCCAGCCCTGATGCGAATACTCATTGTTGGAATACAACACTCGCCCAACGCGAAACATGTTCGCCTTATCCGTCACATCAATGATATCCAGGCCCGCATTTCCACCGGATGAGTTGTCTTCAGCGAAACCAAAGGCAATCTGCCTTCCCGCATTGGGCCCATCCTGAAACGTCACCACCTGGGCATCGTGAAAGTAACGCTCATCCCACTCGCCGACTTCGGGTGGATTGACCGCATCCGCATTCAGATCGTACACCACAAGACCCCGACCGTCACCGCCGGCAGATCCGGTCCGATACAGGTATCCAGAATCTGTATCAATCGCAACATTATGGCTGCGTTGCGTGTCAATGGTATTCACACGCGTCACCACACCCAAGTCAATCTGACTGAGATCAAACACCTCAATATTGCGTGCATCATTCGGCTGAGCGTCGTCCGCCACCACGTAAGCGTAATGGCCAAACGTCTTGACATCGCGCCACGTCGTCAGCGGTCCTGAAAAACCCGCCACGATATTCGGCTGCGACGGAACGGTTATATCAATAAACGCCACACCGTTCTGAAATGTCGAAAGCGCATACTCCCGCCCGCTCGACGAGACATAACCCCACAAGTCCGCGCCACCCGATACAGTGACCCCCACCGCCTGGTCAAACTCCGGCAAAGAAATCCAGGCCTCCAGATTCACACCCTGACTGGTGAATGCAAGCGGTGGCTCATCGCGTTCGCCTTTCCTGAAGCCATTCCCTTCATATCGCGGCTGGGAACCGTGAGACTTTCCATCATCATGTCCCCACACAGTAGCGCACGGAATCGATAACACGGAGATCAGGAAAACCTTTCGAACAACGCGCCATCCCCTTCGCCAATATTCAAAACTCGGGAAAAAACCCTTCAATTTCAATCACCTCCATCACACCACCCACACCTGAATGCTCATTGTACGACCCACTTCGCCTCCATCGCCAGCCCTTTTTCATATCCAAACCTTGTTTTTACGTGATAACCTTCGGCGATGACCCGGCAATAGGTTATGATGACTGTTTCCCCATTAAAAATGGAGTAAGACCGATGTTTCAACGACTCGCCTTAACACTGCTTGCTATAGCCGCTTTCATTGTATCAAACTCTGCCGAAGCGCAACTCATCAATCTTAATCTCAAAGCAAGTGCCGGTGGCGTTGCGCGACTGCACGCGCCTGTCAATGTTACACTGACGGTCGGGAAGGAAATCACCGCAGCCCAACTCGCCCAACTCGCCAAAGGCGCCGCCGCCATCGTCTCGCAGTTGAATACCAACACCACGATCCCCGCACAGGTGACCGTCGATCCGTCATCAAAAACCGCAACCGTTACATTCATCATGACCAAAGCCGGCCCGAGAGAAGCGATCAACTATCGACTGGTGATAAAACCGGGCATCAAACCCGTTGGCGAATCTTTCGCATTTAAGGACGGTGAAGGGTTCCGAGACCTTGTCAAAGGCAAACAAAAAATCTGGCGACACATGAACGCCTTCGACCCAGCCAGACACCCGGTCACCTATAAGACATTTCATCACGTATATCGCTTTGACGGGAAAGGCTACATCACCAAAGGTCCGGGTGGAAGATTCACCCACCACCGCGGCATCTACCTGGGCTATTCCAAAACACGCTACGGCAAGACGGCAACCGACTTCTGGCACGTCAAAGGCGCACCTAATCAATCCCTTCGCCACGCCGGATACAACAAGCCGAAACCAGGAGACATTGGCTCCGTATACGCCTTCAATTCCTCCCAGACACGCTGGACCGACCCGAAAGGCCACATCCCGGTAAGCGACACCAAAGCATTTAGAACCTACGCCCCCGCACCCGGCCTGGTCATCATGGATTTCGATATCACCATCCGTGCGAAGGACGGCGATGTATATCTTGACGGTGATCCGCAACACGCCGGATTCCAGTTTCGGGCTGTCAATGAAGTCACCAAAACCAAAGCCAGGTACATCTACCAGGCAAGCGCCGAGAAAAAGGGCGGCGATGTCTGGGCGGATTGCAATTGGGTTGTCAATCAGTATGCCGTGGAAGGCACACCTTACGCCGTCGTACACATGAATCATCCGAAAAATCCCAAACCTGTGTATTCCACACGCAATTATGGACGCTTCGGTGCGTTCTTTAAGTACAACCTGAAAGCGGCCGCGCCACTCAGAACGAAATATCGACTTATGATCATCGACCCCAAGCGCCACACCGAATCCACCATCGAACACTTTGAGTCACTGTTCCAAAGCTGGGTCAAGCCCGTCAAGGTCACGATCGTCAGGTAACAATTGAGCCTGTAAAACCAAAGGCAAGACGCGACGTTTCTCCATCCGGGACTTAGAATGAATCAGGCTCCGCGCGCCGATACGCGTTCCTCGATTCAGGTAGTTGATCGCCATGCATAACGCCTTACTCCTTCATCGTTCTCAACTAATCATTTTGGCCCTCTTCACGCTGGGCCTTGCCCCCCTACCACTTCTGGCCGAACCCATCCTTACCGACGCCCGCGCCAATCGCGCATGGAAGGATGGCAAACGCATTGGCGAACTCGAATACAAACCCGACAGCGGACGCGAAATGATGCTCGTCCTCCGCAAGGAATTATTTCAGGATCCCGGGCGCGGCCTGAAAATGCTCATCAAATCCGATGCTCGCGAAATCGTATTCTCCGCAGGCTCGAAACGCCTGAAATTGCGACTCGCTACACCCAAAATCGTCACATTACAGTTTACGGGCAAAGGCAAATCCACCACCGTCAGCCGTGATCGGAACCAACTCCTCGCCAGCGACCTTAAGACCTGGCGAAAACTCCTTTTCGAGGGTCGAGAAGAAACACTCAACATCCTTTTCGTCGGTGGGAAGAAGGCCTACATCGGTTTTCTCATGCGAGATGTTAAAGTCGATCTCCACAAGGCGCCCCCAACCCAATCCAATTCCAGCATACGCAGGCGACCCGGCCCGCCGACCAAACCTTCAACGCCCAAGACTCCAACCCAACCCAATACACCTCATCGCGACCTCCCCGGCACACTCAATAAATTTACACTGGCCACCCTGGCCAAGAGTGTCTTCCAGATCGTCGTCGATACGGTCGACCCTCGGGTCAAACAAACCGCCCCGGCATATCTCGTCAGCAGCAGCGGCTTTGCCATCACCAGCTTTCATGCCATTCAGGGCGCCAAATCCGCTTCCGCCAAACTCACACCCGCCAGCGCTCCAGTTCCCGTTGAACTTTACGCCGTCCGCCCCGAACTGGACCTCGCGCTGATTAAGCTTCACCGGACTTCTGTGGCCGGACGCCCGCTTACGCCTCTCCAACTCGACCCCCACACGCCTCGTGCGGGTCAGGCCGTGTGGGTAATCGGCCCTTCGTCTAGTGCAGGCCCTTCCATCAGTCAGGGTCGAATCACTGCGGTACGGCCCTACCGACGCCTCCCCTTCCAGGTCGCCAAGAATATCCTTACCACGGCGCCCACCACCTGGCTGCTAAGTACCGCCCGCGTGGATCACCGCAACGCAGGCGGTCCCATGGTCAATTCACTCGGCAAGGTCATCGGCATGTCTGCATGGACGTGGCACACCGTCAATTCCGCCCGACCCGAAACCTTCAGCCTCAGCGCAAGCGAATTACGGCAACTCATCGCCAAACCCCCCACCAAACCCTTTACCTTCACTCGCGCCGCCACCGAATTTGCCAACACACGCACACCCTTTCTCGCATTTCCAACGCTGACTATCGTTCAAAACCGCTCGTCGTCTGAACTCGCCGCGGCCGCATCCGCATTCAAAGCCACGCTCACCTGCACGCGCTGCCGTGGACACGGTACAATCTCGTCCAGAACCTCAACCGGCCCGGACACCAAAAAACCTTGCCCCAGATGTCAGCAAACCGGACTCGCCAACCACAAGCGAATGTACGTATCCGCCAAACACCTCGCCCATATCGCGGCAGGCCTTGATAAAAACGACAAGCGACTTCCCGCCATCTTTGCCAACATACGCACATCCATCGACACCCAACTCAAGGAAAACCCAGCCAGAATCTACAAACGCCTCAACAATGAATCCGCATCGGCCTTTACCCGCTGGCCCGCTCCCGTGGGCACACCCATCGCCGTCATGGGCAAACTCAACTCCACACAATCCGTCACCGATGCCGGCAAGAACATTCGTTTCGTTGTATTCAGTCAAACACGCAACGGACTGATGCTCCGCAATCCCATCCTGGTTGATGACACTGCAAAATCTGCCGTATTCGTTGGAGGATTACTCGCCGGTTATGTACGCACCGAACGCGGACAAATCGTCCCGGTAATCGAAAATGCGTTTATCCTTGCACTCCCCACACTTGAATCCAAGTCCTCACCACGCCGCTGACCCCCCTTACCCATTCGGGTGTAAACCACTGATCTCCCTCCCGCTTTCCAACTCCTCACGCATCGCCTCCACCTGTCGATATAGTTCCACCAGTTCCACGTGCCAGTTATCCAATTCAGCCTGACGCTTCTCCTGCTCCGCGCCGATCGCCTCCAACTCCTGTTTCACCCCTTCATAAATGTCGCTTGTTTCGCTTTCCTGAGGATTCGAATCCAATAAGCCGTTTAGAGAAACCGTACGTCCCTCCGACGCGGCCTCCTTGGCCGCCTCCCTGATCTCCCGCGGCAACTGCAACCGCACAATCGCAAACAAGTCACCATAACGCCCCTGATCCGTCTTTAATCCCAAAGACCGGGAACACAATCGCGTGCCCCCGTTGGTTCCCGGCGGAACCGTGACCTCCACTTGCCCTTCCAGCGTTGTTACTTTTACCTTGCCCCCGTTCAACGCCGTCTCCAGAGGCACATTCACATCCGTGTAGAGATCCAATCCCTCCCGACGAAATCTCGAATCAGGCTCCACCGCCACCAGTACCACCAACTGCCCGGGCGGCCCGCCATTCGGCGACGGCAACCCCATCTCAGGAAGATATAACATCGCCCCATCCTCCACTGCAGGGGGAATCAGAACCTCCACAACACTCGGCCCGATGTTCGCCATTCGCCGTACCGGATACACCCCGCCACGCGCCGCCTGATCAAAACGCAATGTCAGCACGAAACACAGGTCCACACCCGCCCTCGGTCGTCTCGGATGATCCAAAGACAACAGCGTGCGATCATACAATCGACGCAAGCGAACATCTCCCAGCGTTTCATATGCCGCAGTTGCCAGCTCAAACAACCGACGCTCACGGGCGCCGCTACATCGATCCGGGTGATACTTTTTGGCCGTCACGCGATACGCCTTTTCGATCAAATCCGCATCCGCACAACGCGTCACACCAAGAACGTCATAGTAAGTTTGGCTGGGCTGCATCATCTTTCACCGACAATCAGGCTTTCTCATCCATCAGACGCGATCAAACATCCGCAACTCACCCCTATGTCCTGATTTATCGGCTGTATTCACACCACTCTGAAGCCCAACAACACCCCATAACAACAGCGGTCAACGCAAGCTCTTGGGGATCGAAATCGCTTGGCGCGTCTTTAGGTCAAACGCGAACTCAATTCGAACCTGACTCGTCTCCCGTTCGATGGATACAATGTACTGGACCAAAGCCTCCCCACCCACATCCAACAAAAAGTTATACTCGGATTTCGCCTCGTAAAAATTCTTCGGCTTAAGCTTCCACCTTGAACGTATCAATCCTTCCGACGCTGACATCCCCTTCGGAAGCGGCAATTTGTTCGTCACCAACCACTCCTGCAGACGTTCACCACAAGATGAGACTCGCTGAATCTCCGAGATTGATAAGTATAGCGAACACAAGGACAGCGCCGCGCAAAACAAACCCAGAATCTTCGGCCACAACCGCTTTCGCTTCTCACGCACACCCCTGCCGTACCGCTCAGTATCCTCCGCCAATGCCTGCAACTCTGTCACTGACCCTTGTGGCCCCACAACACCCTGCAACGCAGCCATCGGCTCTGAAACACCAGACGCTTCGTGCACAGATGGATGTCCATCCGACGACGCCTGATCATTCATTGTGGCCGTACCTGCTGCCGCCTCTTCCGAGGCGTCACCCGCATCCTTGCCATTCAATTCATCCAATGTTTGCGGCGCCGAATCATCATCTTCATCTTCGATATCAAGCAACTTACGTGCGCGGGTTTTCTCTTCACCGGTATCTGCCATAGATCGATGCTGAGCATCGATCGCAAGGCGACCTGCGGCCTCGTCTTCCGCGTTGTGGGATAATGGGGCATCTGAATTTGCGACGGGAAATGAAACTGATGTGTCGTTTGAAGCAAGCCCCGCCGTGGGAGGTTTTTGCTCAGACTGAGACGGCGACTTACTAGAAGATTCCGATTCCGAATCTCCCGGGCCCGACAAAAAACTCGCCGGAATCGTCATCGGCGGCTCATAGCCATCATTCAAAGCCCCGCCGTCCGATCCAGGCTCGTCACCTTCCCGCATTTTACTTGGTTCATCCGTCATGCTGATTCCAATTCAACCCCAGCCGATACGCACTCACCCTCGGCCCATTACGATTCGGCCATATGCTCCAGCCCCTCACTGTCACGCGCCCCCAAGCGACGATAGATCTCTGTCGTCGCGCCTGACCGATTCAGCGTGTAAAAGTGAATCCCGCGCACCTGGTTCTCAATCAGGTCACGACACTGCTGCGTCGCCCAGTCGATTCCAATATTGGCGACCTCCTGATCATCATCCGCCTTCTGAAGGCGTGAAAGCAACCTGGCAGGCAAACGCGCCCCGCAAAGATCCGCCATGCGCATCACACCTGCGCGTGACAGAATGGGCATAATCCCCGCCACGATCGGCGCATCAATCCCCGCCAACACACACCGATCCCGAAAATCAAAGAAATCACGATTGTCAAAAAACAGCTGCGTCACCACTACATCCGCCCCCGCATCAACCTTCTGCTTCAAATGGTCCAGATCGCGCAATCGACTCGGCGTTTCCGGATGCCCTTCAGGATATCCCGCCACCGCAATGCCAAACGCATCCCCAAAGTGCTCGCGTATCAGCGCAACCAACTCACTGCCGTACCGGAGACCATCAGGATGGGCTTCGAATTGGTCCGCATCCTTTGGCGCATCACCGCGAAGGGCGACGATGTTTTCCACACCCTGGGCCTTGTAATTCTCCAGAATCTCGATCAATTCATCGCGTGTATGTCCGACGCATGTCAGGTGCGCTGCCGCCTCAAGCCCCAGCTCGCGTTTCATCCGGATCACGATGTCCCGCGTCCGATCGCGCGTTGATCCACCCGCCCCGTATGTCACGGACACAAAAGCGGGACGCAAAGCCGCCAATTCGCGGGCACGTTCAAACAAAACCCCCGCCGCATCTTCCGTTTTTGGCGGAAAAAATTCGAAACTGAACGTTGCCGCGTGGTCTGCAATGATCTGACTAATACGCATAACGGCTCCTGTGAAACGAATCCCACGATCATACGCCAAGCTCACCGAAAAACCACCTGATCCACATGAACCCGGTCCGAACCTGCTTGCCTGTCGGGGCGAACTGACTAACATGGCTCACCTATGGAAAATCGACTGGAATTCCTTCAGGCTTTTCATGAAAAGGACCCCAACGACACATTTGTGACGTACGGCCTGGCGATGGAGTATGCCAAGCTCAACAACCTTGAAGAAGCGTTGGGCTGGCTGAGCAAGACCATCGAGCTGGATGCGGATTATGCCTACGCCTATTACCAGAAAGCCCGTTTACTGAGTGAAACCGGCAAAAACGAGGCGGCGACAGAGACAATATCTGAAGGTCTCGCCGCCGCCGAGCGCAAAGGTGATGCGCACGCCGCGGAAGAACTGGAAGAATTGCGGTCCACATTTGAATGAAACCCCACGAACAATCACACACAAGGGAAAGACCCGGATGCAGAAACCCGCCGAAACAGCCGTTCCGTTGCACGAACCGATTCAGGAGCGATGGAGTCCGATCGCATTTGATTCGAAGCCGGTCGAGCCCGACAAGTTAATCAGCCTGTTTGAGGCGATTCGATGGGCGCCATCCTGCTTTAACGAACAGCCGTGGCGTATTTTCGTGGCGATCAGCGAGGATGCCGAGTCATACGGCCAGCTTCTGGATTGCCTTGTGGAGGCGAATCAGGCCTGGGCGGGGAAGGCGCCGGTATTGATGATCGCCTCGGCATCCACTAAATTCGCTCGAAACGGGAAACCCAATCGACACGGTCCCCATGATGTAGGGTTGGCTTTGCAGAATATGGCGATACAGGCGCAATCCGTGGGGCTGGTCACGCATATGATGGCCGGATTCGATATTCAAAAGACGCGTCACACGCTGCAGATTCCGGAGGATTACGAACCCATGACAGCGATTGCGATCGGGTACCCGGGCACCGTAGAGGATCTGCCTGAAGGTATGAGAGAACGCGAAACCAGCCCACGGAGTCGCAAATCACTCGGTGAAGTCATCTTTACCGGAGCATTCGGGACTTCGTCACCACTCATCGAGGCATAAGTCGGCGAGAGTATTGGGGTCGGGGTCAGATATCACGCCTGACGAACAATCGGTGCGCATTACGGTGACTCAGGCGGCGGATGTTTTTGACTTGGCCGATGGGCGTTTAGATTCAATGTCGGACGGGTCTGAATAGCCTTCGGCGGCACCGGAAGCATCGTGAAAAAGTTGGATGCGGAGGATGGCGAGTTGTTCGCGAAGGAGGTCGGCATCGCTGATGCCGCGGTTTTCAAAATAGGCATCCGCGTGGTGATTTAGCGTGGTCGGGCTTAGTAGGAGAGTGATAGGGCTGGGCAGGCCCTGGGAGCGTGAGATGCGGGATAAGAGTCGTTTTTGAGGGCCTGAGAGGCCAAACTCGTCAGCGATGGTATCGAAAACGCGGTTCGGCCGGGCGCGCTTCTTCATTTTATTGGCGAGATCCATGCCGATGCGGATCATGACGATAAGGCCGAGCGTGGCGAAGATGACCAGAAGGGAGCGCCACCACACGCCGGACGAATCCCTGGGCCACCAGTCGGGATCCCAGGCCTTGGTGCGTTGGGCGAGAAATGTTGAAAACTCAATCAGCATAATTTATGCATCCGGAAACTACGAAGCTGCGACGGGTTTGTGCGCATGATCGGCGACCAATTGTCGAACGATGCGAACCGCACGGGTTTTGACCTCCGGCTCGTCATCGTGGCGGGCGAGTGAAGCGACCGTTTGTGCGACGTCCAGAAGGCCCATTTGCTCGACGACCCAGAGTGCGCTGATGCGATGCTGAGCGGAATCATCCTGCAACATCTGTTCGAGTGCGCCCAGAGCGTTGCCCATAGGGAGCTTAAGTAAGGCGCGAATCGCGGTGGCGCGACTGCGATTTCCGCGGCTGGAAGCGACCTTGAGGAGACTTTCCCTGGCAAATGCCAGGGCATCCATCGATTCCAGGGATTCGACAGCATTGGACCTGACACGGTCATCGGGATGGTCCAGAGCGGAAGTAAGAGCGGCAGCGACGCGAGAGGAATCGCGAAAGCGACCGAGGGCGGTTGCGGCGGCGGAGGCGACTTTTCGGTCGGAATCGCTGATGAGGCCTAGCAATTCGTTCTCGAAAAAAGTTTCCTGATGAAGGGCGCGCACCATCATGACGGCCCTAAACCGGGTGGCATTGTGTTCGGAGTGGAGGCGATCGGAGAGCTGCTTGTGGAAGTGCGGGTCGATTTTAATGAGGCCGCGCCCGGCAGCGAGGCGTGTGGGCGGATCGAGATGTTCCCAGAAGGACCACAGGCGGTTGAAACCAACGGGAGCGAGGTGGCGTTCGGCGAGGGCACGGACGTCCTGATGAGCGGAGGAGATGAGTCGAACCATGAGCTTATCGAGGCCGACCCATTTACGTAACATCAGGTGGCGCAAGGCACTACGCGCAATGAGTGGTTCGCTGTCGTAGGTGAGGGTGGCGATGAGGTCATCGGCATTCGCGGAGTCAAGCGTCATCAGCGTGCGGAGGCTGGTGATACGGGTGATGGGGTCTTCATCGGCGATGAGCTGGTCGAGGGCGCCGAGGACGGTGGGCCTGGTGGCACGGACGACGGCGAGCCATCGGGGCAAAAGTCGCCGCTCTGAGGGTGTGTATTCGGCGATTTGCTTTTGATCGGGAGCGAGGTGGTCGGCATTGACGACGGCACGGAGGGCGCCACGTATGGCGGGCAGGAGTGTCAAATGGGCGTTTTTGGCGAGTAAAGGGAGGTGATTGGCGAGGGAGCGGCGGCGGAGGCCTTCGGTGATGGCGGGTTTGAGGGAGTCGATGTGTGAGAGGCAGAGAAGGCCTCGCAGGACGGCGGGGTGGTCGGCCCGACGTAGACATTCGCGTAAAGCGTTGTGGATTGGGGATTTAAGACTCGATATCAGATGCTCCAACTTATCGTTGGTGCGGGGAAGCAGCATGATGATGGCGTAGATGATGTCGTGTCGGCTGTGCTGGTGGTAGCAGGCGGCGGCATCGGTGAGCGCGGTGTGGACCCAACGCAGGCGAGCGACGGGCTGAAAGGGCGCGTCGATGGAATCGGGGGTTTTGGAGTCAATATCGATCATTCTGGCGAGTTTGAAGAGGCCCGCGGAGGCGGCGCGGATGGTGCGGGCATCACCATGGTGAAGCTGATCGGCGAGGAGATAGGCGAGGCGAAAGCTCAGGGAGCTGACGATCAGCTCGACGGCATTGAGGCGGGTCTGGGGGTCGACGTTGTTGGCGGTTTGCCTGAGGACGGAATCGAACTGGCCAATGTGATCGCCGATGAGTCGTTGTAAGTCTTTATTTAATAAGTGGTAATGGGCGACAATGGGGGCGAGTCCCTCTTCGTGGCGGCGTTCCAGGAGACTGAGGACGATGAGTTTTCGGGAGGTGGGGTCGGCAGTGGGCAGAGCGGCGGCCATGGATTGGTCGACGATAGAGTCGCGAATGGGGCGGAGGGTGCGGTAGATTTGCTTGATGAGGGACATGGGCGTTTGGAAATTGATAATCTCAAATCAGGGACAAAGACGGTCGATATTGGAGCGTAATCTGAGATTGATATCGGACGGGGGTGGTGGAAGGCTTGATAATGCGTGGGGGCGCGTCGGGAGACAACGGTTGATGTAAACCATTTTGAATAAAGGCCTTAGGGGAACTATCCACGGTCCATTGGGGGTGCGATAACTTGCAAGGGGCGGTGATTGGATGTTATCGGACGTCCATTAAGGCATGGAGAGCTGAGAGTTATTGACAGGTTGAAAAAAACCCTATCAATTGCATACGCAACAAAATTTTGGCCGGGGTTGATGCAAAGGCAAAGATATCAAGGTTTTATAGTGGGTTGAGGTGGTGTCATTGAGGTTAGAAAGAGATTGGGAATTGGAAAAAGATGTGAATTTAGGAAGTTTGTGCTTGAATTGAGTTGGTTTTATGGCATGATTTGGCGGTTACAAGGATGGCACTCAGATCAGGGGGCCGTGTCTATGACGACGGTGAATAAAGTACCTAAAGTACAGACATATAAGGTTTTATTGCATCAGAAGGCGTTGCATCCGGAGTTGTTTTCGGTTCATAAGCGGCGTCAGATTGAAAGTGATGACTATCGAATCGACAGCATGGCGCTGCCGGGGGGTCATGTATTGATGTTTGAGGCGGGTGGATATTGCGTGACCGAGACCGTGACGGATGACGATTACTCCTTACCTGACAAGGGTTTACTGCAGGCGATACCGTGTATGGGTGAGCGGGAGATGGAGGAGACAGTGGGGAATCGGATCCGGTATGTGGGGAGTATGCAGACGGAGAATCTGACGGAAAATCTGTACCACTCGACGTACCAGGAGATGCTGGATTTTGCGAAATCGGGGGAGGCGCTGACGTTTGAGTGGGTGGACGCATCAAATTATAAGAACTTGTCAATACTGGACTTACAGCGGTACAAGCATGAGATTCATACGCAGAGTTTTCATCTGATTGCCCAGACGGGGTTTGTGCTGCGGACGCAGGCGATATTTGAGATTAAGGGGCGGAAGCGGGCGGAATGAGGGGTTG
>JANQQT010000287.1 GCA_028284925.1 Phycisphaeraceae bacterium
ATTGGTTCATGCCGATGGGCGGGATGCACGTAGTACCGGCAGATAGATATCGGTGTGGTTAAACATGAGGCTCGCGTCAATCGTATTTTCATGATAGAACTCGATTGCGGGTGGCCCGGCCGGGTTAAAGTCCGGCATATCGAAAATACGCTGAAACAACAGGGGATATACAGCGGGGAGTGTAGAGTAGTGGCCAACGTGCGTTGTGACCGCGTATCTGCGTTCTTCGAGGGTTTGACAGCCCACGTCGTTTTCCGCATGAAACGGTTGATCCATACGCATTGCCGCGTCGAACCGGAGCTTGTCCGGCGGTGTTATTCCCGGCGAATCGTGGCCTATGCCGAGCAGAACACGGTGACCGTTCAATCGTTTATTTTCCGCCCATTGCTGCAGATCACGCCAAAGGGTGTCGGGCACTTCCTCGTAAGGGCCGACGTGTCTTATGAATGCCAGATGCATGGGTTTCATCGTCACGATGCGCGTGGAGGAAAGTTCGTAATCTTCATTCGGTGAATTTGAATGGTGATCGACGACTCGCGACTGTATAGAGGGAAGGGCCAGGATTCCGTCAAGCTTGATATCCTTTGGACGAATGCCGAAATGGCGGCGAAAGGCCCTTGTGAATGTTTCATGGTCCTGGAAGCCGACCGTCAGCGCCGTTTCCAGCACGGTCGTATTGTGAAGCCAGAGGCGGTGTGCGGCTCGTTCCAGTCTGAGTCGCTGGGTATATTGTTTGGGTGACTCTCCGATCTCGCTGGAAAAGACGCGCTGAAAGTAAGCGGGCGATAAACCTTGTCTTGCTGCGAGGGTCTCCAGAGACAGGTCTCCATCGAGATTGGCTTGTATATGAATAAGTGCAGGTAACAGTGATTCTTTGGGCATGGTCATTCTCGAAAATTATGAGTATGCGCGAGTGCTGTGGGTCGCAAGTATGATGGCGATCAGCTTGATCGCCTGGGATGCCAACCACTGCCCGGCGAGCAGGAGGCTGATTGTCGCGCCGGCCATGAGCAGGACGGCGAGGTCGAGTATTGAGTAGAGTCCCCATACGACAAGGCCAGCATTGCGTGCGTGTGGCCCGACTCTTCGTCGAAGCAGTATGCCGAGGACATAGAAGACGGGGCCGCCGCACGCGATGGAAAACCAGGGTCCGGACTGCTGGGCGTATGTCACGTAATCTTCATGTTGAAGGCCCGGTGTGATGGCGGTGGAGTAGATGAATACGTGTAGGACGTGGCCGATGATCAGGACGAGATGGGCGGTCCACCAGGCGATGATGACCCACATCACGATCTTCCACTTACCCATCTCTGACACTGATTTACCGGTACCTGTGCTCATCGTTGCGACCTCAGGGTTCATATTTGAAGCGTTTAAGTTGGTCATCCAATGAGCGAATCTAACAGGCAGGGTCATGGATATCTTGACGTTTCCTGTCATTCTCAAACAAATCCTCCCCCCGGAAGTTTGGTGTATTGGTGGACTCGTACGGTCGCAGTTTTTGCGGGGCGACAGACTTAGGAATGTGCCTTTTGAATCCATTAGCTATAAACCATGTGCCCGGCGCGTTCGGTATCCATTGGTAGGGAAACGGGAGCAATCGAATTTTGACAGGGTGGCAGAATTCGTTTGACGACGGTTTTGTTTTTCGTTACGATCGATTATCAAGTCGTATTTGTTTGACGTTCGTTTTTCAATTGTGTTGCCCAAAGGAGCATACCCATGATGCGTGGATTCTCAGGATTGGTTCCGGTTTTGTTGATTGGTGTTGCATTTGTTGGATGTTCATCGACGGACAAGATGTCGGCCTCGTGGAAGCGTGCGGGAAGTGTGACGACGATAGAGTTGACGGGGACGAAGGGTGCTTTGTACAGCGGGTATTATGTTACGAATGGAGAGAAGGTTGAGGTGTCCGGCACGTTACCGGAGACGATCAGCGCGAAGGATGTGAGTGCGTTTGAGTTTCGGAAAGCGGACAGGCAGGCTACGCTGACGTTGGCGGCTCGCGATGATACGTCTTATATGAACCCGACTTCGGTTCCGGGGAGTGTTGGGTTGAGTGGTGATTTGGCGGCGGGGTGGAGTGTGAGGACGATTAAGAATTAGGGGGAAGGGCTGGGGTGGGGTGGGTTGAGTTGGAGAGTGGCGGGAGAAGGAAGAACTCGTCGTCATAGGAGGAATGGACGAGGAGTTGGCGCGGTAGATGTGGGGCGGACATTAAATTGGGGACGGAGACGATGTGAAGGCTTACGCTTTTACCTTGACTCCAACAGACTTTCCTGCGAGAGTTGACCGAAAATACTATTTCAAATGGAGGGAGGTCGCGTCGATGACTTACTCACGAACAATTTTGGTGTTGATCGTGTCGCTTCACATGACCGGGTGTGATGACACGGAATCGTCTTGTACGCCAATTGAGACTCCTAAATTTAGCACCCCTAATGACTATCTGTCTCGTATGGGGTCTGCCGCGATCAATGCGGATGCCGAGGGACGATTTACAGAATTGACTAAACCGGAACAGGTTTATGTTTGCGTATCCTGGGTAGAAGCAGAAGTAAATAACGGCGGATTTGATCAGTTCTTTTACAATTCGGCTGGAAATCACGCGTTGGAGACCGTTGAAGCACTTGATCTAATCGGCGCGAATCATACGGCGGAAATTGTGCGACGGGCCAATGGGAGATTCGGCGAGTCGGGGCCGTCCCAAGTTCGGATTGAACGGCAGGCTCAGCTCGAGAAAATTACTGGGAATTCTGAGGGTGCGTTTGACGATCTTGACGAGGCGTTTTACGAGTATAAGGACGATCTCGGGGCTTTGCTTAAAGCCTATGTTAAGGCGAATGAGAAGGAGTTCACTACGCGGGAGGAATAGGACTTTCAAAGTCGACAAGAAACTCAGGTTATGTTATCTTTCGACGAGAACGTCATTCATATGACAAGTCCACTGAAAAGCATGGTGATCCAATGCCTGAACCTCCTGAACTTCCGGACAAATCGAATAGCAAGTCCAAATCTCGATTGGAACAAACTATTCTTGGTGTATTTGTGGTACTTGGTGTCCTGGTCGGATTCGCCGCCAGCAAAGCGAAGCCATCCCCCGGCCAGCCCAACCCGCCAAATCCTGCTGGGCTCATGGCGTTTTGCATCGTGACTGGTGCGATTGTAGGCACGGTGATCAATTGGATTATCCGGCTGATTCGATACGCCAAGAGTAGAAAGTAATCTGATCGTCGCGTGCTACAAGTGAATGTGCGATTCGCCGAGACCGTAGACCATAGACCGGCTTGGTTTATGATTCGAATGTGGCCTGAATGGCGAAAAGGATTGTTTTTCGACAGCGGAGGATGTTAGATACCAGATTAAGGTAGTTGGGAGAGTGAAGAGATAGTAAAGCGGCAACATCTTTTGGTGTTATCTTTGCACTGATTTCCAGTTCATTGAATACCGTCAGTGCGGGAGGGGGAATTGTTCGCAGAGGGCGCGGATTTCGTCGCGGACGGTGGCGGCGGTGGCGGTGTCGCCTTTGGAAGTGAGGACGGTGTCGATCCAGTCGGCGACGGTTTGCATTTGGTCTTCCTTGAGGCCGCGTGTGGTGAGGGCGGGCGTGCCGAGGCGGAGACCGGAGGTTTGCATGGGGGGACGGGGGTCCCTGGGGATGCCGTTTTTGTTGGTGATGATGCCGGCTTTTTCGAGCCAGGTTTCGGCATCGGCGCCGGTGAGGTTTTCATCCTTGGGTCGGAGGTCAACGAGCATGAGGTGGTTGTCGGTTCCGCCGGAAACGAGACGGTAACCGTGGTCGACGAGGGCGGAGGCGAGGGCCTGGGCGTTGGCGACGACCTGGGCGGCGTAGGCTTTGAAGGAGGGGTCGAGGGCCTCGCCGTATGCGACGGCTTTGGCGGCGATGATATGCATGAGGGGGCCGCCCTGCATGCCGGGGAAGACGGATTTGTCGATCTTTTTGGCGATGTCCTCATCGTCGGTCATGATCATGCCGCCACGGGGGCCGCGGAGGGTTTTGTGTGTGGTGGTGGTGACGATGTGGGCATGAGGGAAGGGTGAGGGGTGGACGCCACCTGCGACGAGTCCGGCGATGTGGGCGATGTCGGCCATGAGGAGGGCGCCGCATTCATCGGCGATCTCGCGGAAGCGTTTGAAGTCGATGATACGGGGGTAGGCGGAGTAGCCGCAGAGGAGCATTTTGGGTTTGTGTTCGAGACAGACATCGCGGACGGCGTCATAGTCGATGTGTTCGTAGTTGTCGGTTTCGAGGTCGTAGTTGAGGGGGTAATGGACGGGGTTGAAGTATTTGCCGGAGAAGTTGATTTTCATGCCGTGGGAGAGGTGGCCGCCATCGGAGAGGACGAGTGAGGCGAAGGTGTCGCCGCCGGGTTGCATGAGTGCGAAGAAGACGGCGGCGTTGGCCTGGGCGCCGGAGTGGGGCTGGACGTTGGCGAATTGGCAGTTGAAGAGTTCCTTGGCGCGGTCGCGGGCGATGTCTTCGATGGAATCGTGGAATTCGCAGCCACCGTAGTAGCGGCGACCGGGGTAGCCTTCGGCGTATTTGTTGGTGAGGACTGAACCGGCGGCTTCGCGGACGGCGGGTGAGACGTGGTTTTCGGAGGCGATGAGTTCGAGGGTGTATTCCTGGCGAAGTTGCTCTGCGGCGATGTACTTGTAGACATCGGGATCCTGGGAGGAGATGTGGGGGAGATTGGTTTCGGGAATGGTGTCGGTTGTCATGGGATCACCTCACGATCATGGGCGACTGGAATAGAGGAAGGGCAAGTTTAGGGGGGGGGGAGGGGGGAGGCAATGGGAATGAGAGGTATGAGGGGCAGGGTTTGGTGAAGATTGCCTAGAGGGGTATCGAGGCGTGAGTTGATGAGATGGGCTGGTGGGAGCAGGTGGGACGACTCAGGTTCCGGCGGGTGGTTTGGACATGCCTTTGAGCTGGGTCTGGGCGCGGGCGATTCGGGCGGAGGTGGGGGGCTTGACCTTGCCTTTGAAGAGGGTGTCGAGCTGGACGAGGAGGGATTTGGCGATGGCGGATTTCCTGGCGGTGATGGCGTTTTCGGTGGTGATGATCCACGGCTCGGCGATGAGGTCGGCGGGCGGCGCTTTGGGATCGGCGAGCAGGGCCTTGGTCTGGGTGACGGCATCGTCGATCTTGCCGGATTCGATTGCGAGGCGGATTTTGAAGATGGCCAGGCGTTTACGGTGGGGATCGGAGAGTGCTTTGCGTTTTTCGAGGGCGGTGAGGACTTTGCCGGCTTCGGGGGTATTGCTGTTCCGGAAATAGAAGGCGGTGAGAAGGAGATGGGCTTCGGCGGCGGCGGGCTTGCCGTTTCCGTTGATGAGGCCGGCGGCGACCTTGAGGATACGTTCGTGTGTGGCGAGGTGAGGTTTTTGCGGGATGAGGGCGGTGTCGATCCTGATGAGGTTGGGAGCGTCAAGTCGCGCGGCAACGGCATCGACGGCAGCGGACCAATCCTTGAGAGGGGCGGCAGGCGCGGCGGGAGGTTTGGCGGCGAGGAGGAGGGTGAGGACAGGCTCGGTGGAGCCGCGGGCCTTGATGACGGCGATGACGGAAGAGGCGACAGCCTTATCCTTCAGAAGAGGCAGGACAGGCTCGATAGGTTGGGTGGAGGTCGCAAAGGTCTGAACGGCTGTTTGCCTGACCGTGGCGTTGGCGTGCTTGAGTAAGTTGACGATGATGTTATGGTCGGAGTTTTCACCGATGCGTGCGAGAATCCGGATGGTCGAAAGGTCGGGGAGGGTGGCCTTGGTTAAGTAGGTACGAAGGTTATTGAGTGCTGTTGCGTTGTGCTCTTTTGTAAGTTTGAATTTGGCGGTGTGGGCGAGGAGCGCGGCGGCGGCGTGTGTGAGAAGCTCGTCGTTACGTATATAGTCAATGATGGGTTTGGCGGCGTCGGCCTGCGGCATGCGTGTCAGGATCGAGAAATAGGCGGACAAGACAGCCTTGTCACTTTCGGTTTGAATCAGAAGGGCGATTTGTTTGGCTGCCGTTTCGTCGGCGAGCGTTTTGAGGAGTCTGGCGGATTCGGCGCGGATGGATGGAGCCGAATCCAGAAGTTGGTCGCGAACGGCCACGCGAAGTTTGTCATCAACCTTCTGCACATTGCGAATGCGACGATCGATGAGTTTCATGGCTGAAATACGGATGGGGGGTTCCTGTTGTGAGGCAAGCATTTCCTCGAGGACGCGCTGGCGCTCGCCGGACTTTTCATCCGCACTGTCGTATCGACGGTTGTATTGCTCAACAAGACGATTGATCAAATCATCGAGCCGCTTTTGAGTGCGGCGATTATTCTTGCGGAGATTATTGAACAACGCTTTCTGCCAGCGGGCATCTGAAAGCTGGGCGGCTTCATTCCACCACGTGTTCCATTCGTCGAAGTTCGGGCCCCGTTCGCTGTTGCCGGTCAAGATAGCGAGTGCATTGAACGCGACCGGTCGAATGTTTTTGTCTTTGTCACTAATAAAGGTCATGAGCGTTTTGGCGGAATTCCTGGTGCGTTGGTGGCCGAGGGCGGCGATGGCACTGAGTCGTTTATTGAGGGGATTGTCAGCTTTGGATGCGATGCTGATCAGGGCGGTGACCAGATTGATTTCATCGAATCGTCCCAAGGCGGCCGCCAGGTCATCCCGAAACAAACTGTCCGGCGTATCCAGGACTTTCATCAGCGTGTTCAACATCTGATCGTTGGGGGGGAACGGTCGATCGGTATCGGCGATGGCCCGGACAATGGCTCGACGGGCGATGATATCGTTTGAATATAAGAGAATACTTTTCAACGCCGTATCGGCCTTCTCCCAGCGTTTTTCGAACAGGAGTGATGCGGCTTTACGCTTACGATCCAGCGGCGCGTTCTTATCCTTGAGTGTATTGAGATACAGTTCGATGGATTTTTTCTGCTGGGTGGTGAGCGCGGGAGTCGGCTTGGGTTTGGGCGCAGGCTTGGGCGTAGTGACGGTTTTTTTGGCGTCTTTGTTGGGGGGCGCCGGCTGGGCGAATGCGAGCGTGTTACAGAGTAGAAAAACTGTCAATAAGCAGGCGCGGAAATAGGGTAAGTGGGAAAAAGAGGTTAAGAGAGAATTTTTCAGCGCCTTAGACATATATGGTCTCGCAAAATATATGCGCTTCTATTACAATAATAGTCAGCTTAGAGAGGATTTGTTCGCCTGACGAATATGTACGTCCTATAAGTGTGGGATTGGGCGAGACCGGTGACGATTTTTTTTGACTCATCAGCAAATTCTTAACCAGCGGCGGCTCCGAGAGAGTCGTCGGCAAGATTTTGGAAGCCTCCCTTATGAATGACTGGTCTGATGCAGAGTCACGTGTCGAAAAAGCGCAGGAATTATTTGAATCGGGTCGGCTCGAAGACGCATTGGGTGAGTTACGCGCGGCTTTAGCCGTAAATCCATTCCATGGCGAGTGGCATTTCAACATGGGCGTTACGCTCGATGCGATGGGCCGCTTCGAGGAGGCCGTCGACGCCTACGAGCAGGCGCTCGAACATCACGGGGAAACAGCCGACATCCTTTATAATCTCGGCGTGGATTGTCTGCGTCTTAACCGTCCGGAGGACTCAATTGCGTATTTTGATCGGGTTGAGAAACTCGATCCGCTCGATGAGCATTCGTATATCTACCGAATCGAAGCCTACGCCCTGCTGGGAGAGCATGAGCAGGCAGAACTGATGTTTTACATGGCCTGCCAACTGGATGACGAACATCCTCGTTCCTACTTTAACATCTCATTGAGCCTTCTGAATCGAGAGCAGTATGACCGGGCCATCTGGTGCCTGAATCGTGCCCGTCGTCTTGACCCGCAAGATCCGGATGTTCACCTGACGCTGGCCGGCGCGTATCGCAAGACGGGCGGGCTGGATCAATCCTATCGATCTTACGTGCGTTATCTGCGGCTGGATCCCGGTGATGTGCTGACGCTGGTTGCGTTTGGTGAATTGCTGATCGAAATGGAGCGACGTGCGGAGGCGGCGGAGAAATTCCGTCGCGCGGTGGAGTTGGATCCGCTATGTGCATCGGGGCATTACTGGCTGGGTGTTTTGGCGATGGAGTCGCATCATCTGGATGCCGCCCAATCGGGATTTGAACTGGCCCTGCAATTGGACAGGGAACTGGCGTGCGCGCATCAGAAGCTTGCGGCAGTCGCGCTGGGTCGCGGACAACTCAAGACGGCGCGAAGACATCTTCGACAGGAACTCAGTCGGGATGGAAAGATTCCCAGTATCGCCAGCGCTCGTGAACTGGCCGGCCTGCTGATGGATGCGGGGATGTGCGAGGAAGCTGTCGAGATTCTTGAAAGACTGGTATCCGATTCGCCCATGCGGGGCGATCTTCGGCATGAGTTGGCCGTGGCGTTGTTCCGACTGGGTCGGATCGATGCGGGGATACGCCAGAGTCGCCGGGCGGTGCGTACGCGGGGAGATTTGACCACCACGATGCGTAATCTTGCAGAAGCGCATCTTCGGCTGGGGCAAATGCGTCGGGCGGCCTATTGGGTCAAACGTGCCCTGGCGACGGAGCCTGAAGATCCGGGCTTGAAGCAATTAAGATCCAAAGTCCGAATTCTCATCGCGAAAGCGAAGGTAAAACGCATGTTTGGGAAATAAGGTGGGATGAAAGGTCAGGGTGGGATACGACGGTTGGGCAGGTGTAAAATGCGGGGTGAATGTCACAAATTTCTTGACGCATTCGCCGGATTGATTTATAAGAGCGAGCGCAACTCAATTTTCCTTAAGATTGGAATTAAATCATGTCTGCCAAATACCTGTGTGCTTTGATCGTATCGATTTTGGTGATGGAATTGGGCATGGGTGTTCTTCCAGCGATGGGCCAAAACGCCGAAGATGGGGCTAAGGGGGAAAAACCGAAAGTCCACAAGGCCTTGGCGCCCTTCGTCGGTGAGTGGGAGGTCAAGGGTAGTGAATTTGACGCGCATACGGGAAAGACGCGACCGTTTACGGTCATCGAGAGCATTCAACCGATCTTGAACGGAAAGTTTATCCTCGGGCGTGCCTACTACATGAAGAGAAAGGACGTTGCGCTCTGGGTGATGGGGTACGACGATAAGTCAGGTCAATTTTCTTTTCGCTACTTCAATGGTGCAGGCATGAACGGGGAATGGATCGGTAAGGCGGAGGGCAAGCACAAAGTCACGTTTAAGGCGAAGGATTTGCCTCCAGGCTGGTCGGGGATGGGACTCAACGACTTTACCGATAAGAAAAAGCCCCGGATGGGCCTTGTATTCAAGGACGATGGCGGCAATGTTATGGCCAAGATTGATGGAACCAAGACGCTTCGTAAGAATGTCAACGAGAAGGAATTCCATAAGACCTGGATGAAGAAAGGGCGGGAGACGGGAACATCCGCATCCAGTGAAATGAAGAAGATGCGCTTCCTCTTTGGCCAATGGAAAGGAACGCTCAAATCCTATATTCCCGGTCGTGACAACAATGATGCCAGCCAAAGCGGCATGTTTACCTCCATGTCCGCGCTCGGGGGACATATCGTCATTAACCGCACGCGAATGTCCAATTTCAAGCACTTCTCCGTCATCACCTACAATCGGAATCGCGGCGCGTATGTCGGGTATGGGTTTACATCCAACGGAGTGAGCGTGGAGATGCAAGGCACATGGCAATCGGGAATTTCGGCGGTGCATTGGAAAGTGGTCAAACCCTCTGATCGCAAACTCACCAGCCTGGTCAGGCCGATCGCAAAAAACGTCATCACCAATCAACTGGTCGGCCGCAACGATGAAGGCAAATTAACCTATGAAGTTAACGTGAGATGGACGAAGGTGAAATAATCAGGGGCGGACGTATTCTCCAAAACACTATTTGGAGATGAAATCATGTTTAAAATCCTGAGGTCCGCTGATCTTGTGTGTCAACTTCTCGCCATCTACATTAGCGGTGATACGGGTAATAAGTTTTTGACTGATAATGCGGTACTGCCCGCGCGAATCGGTCCGCACAAACGCAATTTCCTTTTGATCTTCATACGCAACAACCAGAATATTTGCCAGAGGTCTGTTGTTGGCGTCTTTAACCACTCCGCTTAGCCTCACCAGAGGGGGTAAGTTGAAGTCCACACGTGAAGTGTCGTGCCAAGGACCGACCTTACCTCTGTAATAGGGATTGTGCCGATCGACCCTGGGCGGCTGGTACTTACCGTCAAAATAGACTGCAAGGGAAGCCACGGCATAGGCGATGCGAAGCGAGTACCGTCCTTTCCTATCAGAAGTTGTCTCGAAAGACGCAAGCTCGTCTCCGTTGGAGACCGAATGAAGGGAATTGGCCACCACGCGTGCGCCGGCAACGGGTCTTCCGTCCTCGCCAAGCGTAAGACCGGTCAGGATAAAAGGCTTCTGCTGCGTAAAGACGATCTTATCCACACGTTGTAGCTTCGCAGTGCGAGCACCAACGATCGTCGCGCCGTGTTCATGATAGATTACCCTTGCGTCCCCTTCGTAAGAGGCCCCTTTCTTCAAATAAATCGTCCCGGAATGGCGCGACGTCACTTTCGAGCCGGTTTCACAATAGATGAACGCGGCATAGCCTCTAAACGTACTGTTCTTACCTACAAACACGGTCCGACCGAAGCGACGGGATTTATCATCCATTTTACCGGAGGTGATTCTGCGAGAGTTGACAGGCACATAGACAGTCAAGGCTGTTTTTTCTTCCGGCTTGATTATCTTTTTTTCGCCGCTCGCCGTCGCCGCCATTGGATCCCGAATCGTTGATTCATATTGCTGAACCAATATTGTTCGCGACTTTTCCTGGTTATCGCCTAATCGCTTGATGGCCTTGTTGTATACGTCGGCCAACAAAGACTTTGCACGATCGATCGCCTTGTCACGGACAAGATTGGCGCGTCGAAAGACGATGTCGCCGGATTGGGAAAGAATACCTGTTTTCTCAAACGCGACCTTCGCCTCTCTTGCCCGCTGCAGAGATTTTTCATCGCCTTTTGTACTGAGTTTTTGAATTTGATAATCCAATGTCCGCAAAAATCGTGCATTGGCGGAAGCGACGGTGCGCTTGTACGTTTGTCGGGCCCGTTTGAGATTCTCCTCTTCAGCCGAAGGCAACCCTGCGGCCAAAAGACATAACCCCAACAACGAAACGGATGCTCTAAGTCGAATCCTCATAAAAAACCCCTACATTCTCAACAGCCGTTCAAACCCCTGCAAAAACATCGCCTATGTTTTAAGTTGACAATCATAACCGCCGGCGAACGTCATTGCAACTGCCTGGAACCGTCTGACACGCCCATCATGTGGTGACTTTGTCCACACCATCCGCTTCCTCTGCCGCCTCGCGCTCGGTCAATTCCTCGGCCTGATGGGTCAGGTGCAGGATATGTGACCAGCCAAGCCCGATGACTGCGCCGGCGAGTCCCGCGGAGGCATAGAAGATGGGCAAGGCCATTGCCGGGCCGACGATTGTCGGTGTGCGCGGCACGTTCGGCGTGACAAAGGCGTAGCTCAGCTCATCGCCCCCGCTCAAGGTCGCCCCCGTATAGATGTAAAAGATCATACCCGCCACGAAAGGGGCAGCGAGAATGTATAGGGGATTTCGCAGAGGAAAAATCTGATGCGCAATCACCGCCCCAAAACAGAACGCAAACCCCAGGGACCAGAGGCACTGAAAAACCTCCTGCGATCTAAGGAGAAAATGCGAGGCAAGCCCGCCGATCAGCATCGTCACCAGGGTCGCGGCAAGCCCCTGTTGCCAAAGAGGAAGTGCGCTGGAATCGCCACCCTCCGAAGGCGGCACGTTCGCCAGCGGCCCCGATTTTTTTACCGTCGGCGTATATCCCCAGAAAATCCCGCCATCGGGTTTCTGAGAAGCGACATCCAACTCATCACGCCAGGTATCACCTGCGAGCAACGCATTCGGCAATCGACACCGCAGGAGAAAGCTAAGCCGAAAGATTGCCACCGTGGAGCCGAGCAAAATGACACCCCACACCAGCAGCTCAACGGCAAGAAGATAGTAATCACCCCCCCCTGAAGCATTCATGATGAAATCGTGAATCGTACCTGCCGGGACTGCGGCAAAGGTCAGCGCGGCCGCCATCGTAAAAACACCCGCCAACGGACTTCCGATCGCCGCGACCAACGAACCGACCAGAATGGCCGCCACCGTCACCACCATCATTCGCCCGATCGCTCCGACGGGGGACGCAGCGAACAACAACGTCGCGCCGCGCGCTCCGTCATCGACCAGCATCACGCGATAACTGTAGAGATACATCAGGCCACACGCGATCATCGCCACGAGTACAAGCAAGCGTTGTCTGAAGGATGGAAACATGGTGCACCTTATTAGCTGCCGGTCGGGGCAAAGGCAAATTCCGGGGCTGATCCGGCAACATCGCGAGGCATCCCGTCAGCGTTTCAGGCTCAGTCGGGGGCTTTCCGAGAAAACAAGGCTCCGGGAGGCGGGAATTGGGGGTGGGATAACTGATGTAATCGTTACGACCGGACAGGAGACGCTATTTTCAATATTTTCACCAGGTTTCCTGACTCTGACGATCGTAAGGAAATCAAGGTGAATTTTAATCTCCACTCAAGAGATGCTAAATCGAACACCGCATCCCGCCGTTACTCATTAGGTCGGCGGCCCATTGTTTTGGTCAATGGGATGCGGAAAAACGGATTTGACCGTAGGCCATAAGACTGTAGCAAGCATTCAGGAGTATGGATTATGGAAATATCGAACGACACGAAATCCACCACATCATGTGTGCCCAATCTACGACTTACTGATCGACAATTTCAGGAACTGATCGTGGAATTGGACAATCGAACCAGCCTTTCAGACCGAAACAACGGGAAAGAACGCGCTCACAAGCGTGTCCAATACCGAAAGCAGGTCAAATTGGTGATTGATGTGGAACATCCCGGTGGATCGGTCGCTCGGTTTGCCGTTCGGTCGCGAAACATATCGACCGGCGGCATGGGTCTCCTGCACGGCGGTTTCATCTATGCCAATTCGTTCTGCTCGACCATGTTGCCTCGACTCGACGGTCAGTGGGTGCGTATTCCATCGCGTGTCGCATGGGCCAAGCCCGTTAAGGGAACGATTCATGAGGTCGGACTTCAGTTCGAAGAGAAGATCAACATTGCCGATTTTGTAGATAAATCGGAGTTGTTGGATTTGCTTTAACTCTCGCAGAACATGCGATTCAACCATCCGAAATCCACCCAATCGTTATATTCATTAATACCTTTCGATGCGGAAAAACAGGAAGTTTTGATATGCTCGCGCTGATCCGAAACGGATCTGGCAAATTAAGAACTGTCAAGGCATTGATCCTAAACCCTCATAACCATCAGGCCGTTATAACTAATGCTGTGTGTTGAATTCGAGACGACTCGAAAGGGCCGGACCGCCCGCTCATACAGAAGTCCAAACTCACTCCGGTACAAATACGGGAGCCACACTCATGCCGGATTCATCCGAACATAACTCGTCCGCTTCGTGCGTACAGTCACTTCGACTCTCGGATAACGAGTTTGACAAATTGATCATTGAACTGGATAAGCAAGCTGAAGCTGTGGACACCGGCATCGCGGATGCGCGCGTCTGGAAACGCGTCCAGTATCGCAAGTCGGTCAAGTTCATTATCGATGTGGAGCACCCGGGCGGTTCTACGGCGCGCTATGCCGTACGTTCGAGAAATATTTCCACCGGCGGGATCGGGCTTCTCCACGGGGGCTACGTCTATCCTGATTCGTCCTGTGAGGTCCTCCTTCCCCGACTCGATGGACGCTGGGAGCGCATCCCGGCACGCATCGCATGGGCACGTTCGGTCAAAGGAACGATCCATGAAGTGGGTGTTGAATTTGAAGAGCAGGTCGACATCAGAAACTTCGTCGAGGAAGCTGAACTGAATGCGAACGAAGACGATTCAAATCAGCCGGACGACAAGAAACGTGATGATGTATTCCTCTGAATTCACTCCTCGTTTCGCCAACCCCAAATGACTTCGTAAAAACCATATCCGCCATCGTGCGCTTAAGAGCTACTTCGTGAAATTGCTCGAAAAACAAACTTCGGATGTGGTCGTTGTAACCCCAGCCGCATTCAGAAATTGAGTCGGATCACCCATATTCCACAGGCACTTTCCGTAGATTTGCAGGAAATGAGTGTATACGCCATCGTTGCATTTGCGATATAATGCGCGCCACCGACCCACTGCCGGGTGAAAGGTTGAAACACACATGCAATCCCACTCTGCGACCTACCGTATCGGGTACGGCTACATTGTGATAGCCCTATTCCTGCCGGCCAGCCTCCCCGCCCTCGGCGAGCAAATCACGCTGGACGCCATTAAGGACAACATGCTCATCGAAGACTCCACAGGTTCGCTTTCCAATGGAGCCGGGGATTTCTTCTTTGCAGGCCATACCGGGCAGTTCGACAACGGCATTCGAAGAGGGTTGATTGCCTTCGATCTTGCCCGAAACATTCCCGAAAACGCCATCATTGAAGAAGTCTCTCTGGACCTGTTTGTCACCCGATCCGCGGGAAGCAGTGCGCGCGATGTTTCCCTTCACCGCGTCCTTAACGACTGGGGCGAGGGCGACTCGGACGCCAGCCGCGGAGAAGGCAGCGGCGCGCCGGCCGCCCCGGGAGACGCCACCTGGCTACACCGCTTTCACGATACCGATCCCTGGCTCACACCCGGAGGCGATTTCTCCACACTCATCTCTGCAACCCAATCCGTACCGGGTACAGCAGGAGCCGTATCCTGGTCATCTCCAGAACTTGCCAACGATGTTCAAGTCTTCCTGAGCAACCCGCAGGAAAACTTCGGCTGGATCCTGATCGGCGATGAATCCACACTCCGTACCGCCTTCCAGTTCGCCTCGCGCACCAACCCCAATGCATCGCGCAGGCCCACACTCACCATCGATTTCACCCTCCCGACGATCGACGACCCTGATGCGAACGGGGATGGCAACGTTGACGGTTTTGACTTTGCCATCTGGCAATCCAACTTCGGCCGAACAGGTGACCTTTCCCCCGCGGACGGCGATTTCGACCATGACGGAGATGTCGACTCAGACGATCTGGCCGTTTGGCAGTCCGGATTCGGAATAAAAATCGGAGGGCCAGGCGCATTAAACAACTTTTCATCCATCCCCGAACCAACTACGGCAACACTACTGTTACCGCTGGCAATCGCAACGCTTCGTCGCCGAAAGGGGTAACAACCCTATAGCCATGGACAGGTATTCCGCTTGCCCCTAGATGCCGCCATCTGCTAGACTCACCAACTCGCTCAAATGCCCCATCTGAAAGGACTCCTCATGCCGCGAGCCTTCAAGAATCGTTCATTATCTCTTCTCCTCTCTGCCGTCCTCACGCTTTCGCTTTCCGCCGCCACCTTTTCCCAATCCCCCCTCCCGACCGCGCGCCCCGCACAGGTCGGTTTCGCGCCACTCAAACTCAAACGCATCGATCTGGCCACCCAACGTTTCATCAGCAACAACAAGATTGCCGGAGCCGTCACCATCGTTGCGAAGGACGGCAAGGTCGCTTACTTCAAAGCGATCGGCCACGCGGACAAAGATGCCCAAGTCCGCATGAAAAAAGACACCATCTTTCGCATTTACTCCATGACCAAACCCATCGCTTCGACAGCCCTCATGATGCTCATCGAAGAAGGAAAGGTCTCGCTCGATGACCCCGTCGCCAAGTACCTCCCCGCATTCAAGAACGCCAAAGTCTTCGTTGGCGGAACGGCAGGCAACCTTAAGACCGTCGCCGCCAAGCGTCCTCCGAATGTCGCTGACCTCCTCCGGCACACCTCCGGCCTCACCTACGGTTTCTTCGGCAACACCCCAGTCGACCAGATGTATCGACGCAACAACATCCTCAAGAGTGCCAAAACACTCAACCAATTCACCGAAACGCTCGGCAAAATTCCCCTCCAATACCATCCCGGTGAACAATGGCTTTATTCGGTGTCCATCGATGTCATCGGCGCCCTCGTCGAGGCGGTCTCCAAACAACCCCTCGACCAGTTTCTCGAGAAACGTATCTTCAAGCCACTCAAGATGAAAGACACCGCCTTTTTCGTCGCTGCCGACAAAGTCGATCGCTTCGCCGTCAACTACGGCCCAACGGACCAGGGCGGCCTCCGTGTTGTCGATGGCAACAAGAACTCCGTCTACCTTAAAAAACCCAACTTCCTCTCCGGAGGCGGCGGGCTTACCTCCACCGCCCACGATTACATGCGATTCTGCCAGATGATCCTCGACGGCGGAGAACTCGACGGCAAACGTCTCCTGAAGACCAAGACCGTACAACTCATGATCCAGAACCAACTCCCCAAAGCCGCCTACCCCATTGGCTTCGGCAAAATCAAGCGAAAAGGCGTGGGCTTCGGTTACGGCTTCAGCGTCGTCGTCAAAAAATCATTCATGTATCCGCGCGAAGGAGAAATCGGCTGGGGCGGCGCGGCCTCCACACACTTCTGGATCAGCCCCAAAGACAAACTCATTGTCATCACCCTCACCCAATTCATGCCCTACAACCCGCGCATGGAAATGGCGCTCAAGCCCATCATCTACAAAGCCATCCAAAAACAAAACGACTGAACACCACCCCCATTCTTAACCCGATTTTCAAGGGGGCGCTACGACGCCATCGCCGTTAGACATACGATTTCATCGCACTCCAAACCCGGTCAAAACGGAATATCATCGTCCGGACGAAAACAAATATCAGTCCCATCCAGACTCGAAGGCTCTTCAATGTAGATGTCTTTCCTGAAAAGCTCCCCATCGACGCTCATCACGATCGTTGCCTTTCCCGCAGGCACATGACCAGCCCCCTGCTGAGGCGTAATAAATGACGGCCCCACACGTGAGAGCGAAATCCGGGAATTCCCCATCTCAAGCCATGCATCAACTACTGTCGAAAAGGGAGCACCCCCGAATGCAGCAACTTCACTCATGACAGGCCTCCATGACAATTCGCGTGAAACGGCTCAACAATTCCTGGGAGCCTCCGCAGAGATTGAAAAATCACTCGGTGCCGGCACCGATGGCACAGTCTACCTTACGACTCGTCCATCAGCAATCAAAGTCTTCAAAAACCAACACCTCTTTCAAAACGAATTAGCGGCCTACCAGAGAATAGAGGAGCGTGAAATTCGTAACGTGTGCGGACACGCCGTCCCATCCTTAATCACCCACGATGACACGCTTCTTGTCCTTGAGATCACCAAAGTGGTACCACCATACATCCTCGACTTCGGTAAAATCGAACTCGACCATACCACCTTCAGCCCCAACCAAATCAACGAATACCTCGAATCCTGCCGCGACAAGTTCAACACCGAGGAACAGTGGGAGCAAGCACTCAACATCCACTACGTCCTCCGCAAACATCACGGCATCTACTACAACGACCTCAAACTCGGCAACATCGAATTCGCCGACAACGCCACGCTCGATTAACCTCACAAAAAAAGCACGGCCCAACCAGGCCGTGCCTCTTATCCACTTAACTCATCCCCCTCACTTCACCTTCGGCCGCTTCTTCTCCATCTTCTCCTTCCATAACGCCAGCCTCACCCGCTCCAGCAGTTTCTTCGTCTTCATGATCCCTTCATTCTCCTTCACCTCACCACCTTCCCATTCAATCCCCACCCAGCCGCGATAACCGTGTTTCAACACGATCTTCATCATCTTCATGTAATCCGTCCGCTTCTCATTCCCCTTGGCATCAAATGAATGCGACTTCGCCGAAACCGCCTTCGCAAACGGCATCAGCTCATTCACACCCTTGTACCGGTCATACCAGCCGCCCCACTGCCTGCCCATATGAAAATTCCCGAAATCAGGCAGCGTCCCGCAATGCTTATGGCCCACCGTCTTCATCACCTTCGCCAGCCACGCCCCATTGCTCGAAAGCCCCCCATGGTTCTCCACGATCGTATTCAGGCCATGCTTCGAGCTGAACTCCGTCAACTGAGCCAGACCATCCGCTGCCAGCTTCACCTGCTCCTCATACTTGCCCGAGCTGGCCGCATTCACGCGGATCGAATGACAACCCAGCGTCTTGGCCGCCTCCACCCACTTGAAGTGGTTCTCAACCGCCTGTCGACGACGCTTCTTATCCGGATCACCCAGCCGCCCCTCACCGTCACACATAATCAACAAACTCTTGACACCCTCCCCCTTCGCCCGTTTCTTCAGTTCGCCGATGTACTTCTTATCCTTCGCCTTCGTCTTGAACATCTGGTTCACATATTCAATCGCCTCAATCCCGAACCCGCGTGCGGTCTTGGCAAAATCAAGCGCATCCAGCTTTGGCCCCTGCCGCCCGAAATGACGCCGATGCAAACTCCACTGCGCCAGTGAAATCTTATAGAGACCCTCATCATTCTTAGCACTCCCTCCACCCGCTCTTCCAATTATGGCCTGAGTAACATCCAGATCCTTCCCCCACGCCGTCCCCACCAACCCCACATTCCCCACACCCAATCCCGCTGCCAGCCCCAGCCCCGCCCCGACAAACCCTCGACGATCCATAGACTTTTCCACAGCGGTATCTCCAAATAATTACTGTTTTCAGATAAGCACGACACTCAACATCGCACGGCACGCCATTCTAACGCAAACCCACACCCAACAGTTCACCAAACCCTCCCCACTCCTCATTTTTCCCCATCTTTTTCGCCCAATTCCCCAAACCATACGCAAACATTCATATAATCCCCCACCCAATCGCAATCCGGTAACCCGTCAATGGCAAACTGAGATATCTTCAACAAGACCGCTATGCGCTGACCACACCCCATGCACTGGAAGAGACTCTCTACGCGTCAGACGGCAAAGCTTATACCAATACCACTTTTACCCGGATTCATTCCTTCCAACACGGAATCGCCATCGCTCAACAAAAAGGCAAGTACGGACTCATCAATCTCGAGGGCGATTGGATCGCACGGCCTGATTTTGACCATAGATCACCATTCCTCGAACAACGAGCAATTGCCACCATCACCACAGAAAAAGGTGCCGGCGGTAAATCAACTCACACACGTACCGGCCTCATTGATACCAAAGGCAATCGAATCACACCATTCATTTATGACTCCATCTCCCCCTTCGACTCCGGCATCGCCGCCGCAAAACTCAACGGAAAAAAAATCTACATCAACAAAGCCGGCAAGCAAATCTAGCCACCCAAATCCAAATAACACCGCCATACACTCCAAAATCCCTCCTAACACTCTCTCAAAACTCAATCCCGCTCCCTCCCACAACACTTCCACTCCATTTTCCACTAAAATACCCCTGCAACCATACTCCACTTCCATGCGTCACCACCTCCGTACCTAAGTACACCTCTCAGGCCGCCCCATGACCCCCACCATCCTCACACTCCACCTCGACCCCACCGCCCACGCAC
>JANQQT010000288.1 GCA_028284925.1 Phycisphaeraceae bacterium
ATCGGAGGTGTCGTGATAGGCGATGTGGAGATTGCCGGACGCATCGTAGGCGGCGCCGTTGGAGAGACCGGAGGGGAAGGTGCGGGAGGGGTCGGGGAGTAGGGCTTCAGAACGCAGCGCGTCGACTTTGGCGTTCACGTTGGTTTGGATAGTGACTTGCTTGGTGACCATGCCGCCCATCGGCCCACCTGAGAATTCGACGGTGTAATTACCTGCGTCCATGGATATCTGGTAATTCCCCGCAGCGGAAGTGACGTCGTTGGCAATGACGGTATTGCCTTGTTTGACGGTGACGTTGACGCCAGCGAGTTGTTCGCCGGCATTGTATCGACCGTCCTGATTAGCATCGTTGTATGCGACGCCAAGGAGTTGAGCCTTGAGATTGTTGCCGGAGCCGAAATCTTCGGAGATTACAAACGGGTTGGTATTTGAGCCGTTGGCCGCTTCGTATCGGATGCCGACTTCACGGAAGGGTGCTCCGACGGACATCATGGAGTTACGGTGGCCGGGGGGGCTTTGGATGCCGCCCGGGCCGGCGCCCCAGTCGACGGCGAACGCGGCGTGGGCATGGAGTGGGGAACGGGCGCGGGTGAATACGTTTTCGCCAATGAATGTGAAGGGTGAGTAGCCGGCGTTGTTGAATCGTTCGCGGAAGCCACCTTCGCCGGGGACATTGTGAGACTGAATGTTGGCGTTGATCATTGCCTGGTTGTGGTTGTCAGCGACAATGTTCAGGGTTTCATTCCATGCGAGCGGGGGCTGAGGTGTGAGCGAGGCCCATTGAGTTCTAAGAAGGTTGACGTCGACATCATCAATGCCGTTTTGCACGTTCGGATCCGACGAGTTGAGAAGAAAGTCGAGATGGGCGGCCGGGTCGGCTCGCATCATGTTCATCAGTTCAAGGACTTCCTGTTCGGCAGGGGTGACATTGACCGAGAGAAGGGTGCGTCCTTCAAGGAGCTCGAGAGAGGTGAAGGAAAAAGTTCCTTGCGCACGTGCGTTATTGAGTCGGTCGCGACGAGAGCGAGCGATACGTCTAAAAATGGATTTGATGACTTTCATGGTGTGATTCCTTTCCGCCTCTTAGACTTTGAAACAACTGGCCTAGCGGTAGGTAGACTCCGCCTGCCTTCTTTTTGTCAAATCATATTGTAATCGGAGGGTATATCAAATACAACAAATATCACGACGAACCCAGTCCGATAACGCGTTTTTGTGTTTGAATTACGTAAGAGGGGGTTGATTCTCATGACTTGGCGTAGGGGTTATGGAGGCAGAGGAGGAGACCATGACAAAAAAACCGACCCGTCTGATGATGGTTTTCTCAGACGGGTCGGCTTGGGTGTCAAGAGATGCCGTTTTCCTATCAGGGTTGATTCTGGTTTTTCTTTAACTCGTCCTTGGTGAACGGATGTTGCTTCAGGATATCCTTGACCATGTAAAAGCTCAGTTGCTTGCCTTTGATTTCGTTGCGAATACGCGAGACGGTTGCAGTGGAAATGGGTTTAGCATTGTTGCCGAAGGTGTTTCGAACGTAGGTGAGGACGGCTGCGATTTCTTTGTCATTAAGCAAGCTGTTGAATGGCGTCATTGGAGGGGTTGGCGTCTGGCCTGGGCCGTTGTAGGTCTTTCCCTTCACGGTGAGTTCGCCCCACAAACCCATGAGCGTGATCTTGGTCAGGCGGTCGACGTTGCCCTGAACCCAGTCGCTGTCATTAAGTGGCGGGTAGAGTTTGGGCAGTCCTTTTCCATTGACTTGGTGGCAAGTTGCGCAGTGGCCTTCACGCATGTAGACTTCGGCACCGAGTTTATATTGGGCGAGTTGTGTTTTGGTGAATCCACGATCTTTAAGTGTCTTGGCAGGGGTAAGGGGTGCTTTAGGATGCTCATCTGGGGCGACTGCGATCAGGGCCGTGCGATCGATATCCCAGAAGTGCTTGACGGTCTTGGCCGCAACGCGGGCGTGAGGTTCGGGGGAGTTGAGCATTTTTTCGAGGAGCGGTTTGTTGATGACGTTGTGCTGTTGATAGAGCCAAAGGATTTCAAGAAGGTGGTGTGCGTCTTCCTTTTTGTTGTGATCGAATTGTTTCTCGAATACCTTGGCGGCTGCAATCACGTCCTTGGTGGGACGTTCGCTTAACTCAACTCGCGTACGATGGCGAATGTTATTGATGGGGTGTTTGAGGTTTTCGAGAAGCGCGGGGATGGGTTGGCCATCGATCTTGACGTGCTTCGAGAGCGGGGCGCCATCGTAGGTAATTCTGAAGATTCGGCCGTGGTCGTGGTCGCGACTGGGGTCACGGATGTTGTGCTGCATATGACCGACGATGGGGTTGGCCCAGTCGGAGACGTAGAGGGCCCCGTCGTCACCGACTTCAAAGTCCGTCGGGCGAAAGTTGAGATCCTTGGAAACGAGTAGGTCTTCGATTTCGACACCGTTAGCATCGCCTTTTGAGGTGTCGAATTTGAGTTGGTATTGCTTGATGCCGAGGAAGCCGATGGCGTTGCAGATGAGGAAATTGCCGTTGTTGCGAGCGGGGAAGTGGTCGCTGGAAAGGATGCCGCTTGAGGGGACGGGGCGGACGGATTTCTTGAGCAAATTACGCATTCTGAATCGGCCCGGTTTGTCAGGCTTGACCTGATAAGCGCGTCCGCCGGTTCCGTCGGTCGCGTAGTGGTAACCCCAATAGTCGTGGCTGATGCCGTGGGGGTTGGGGCTGTTGGTGGCGTGGAAACTGAATTCATGGGTGCGCGGATTGAATCGGTACATGCCGGAAGTGCTGGATTGTTGGTTGGTCTTCCAGGGCGTTTCGACGTTGGAGACGTGAAAGACACCGCGTTGGTAATAGATGTTTCCGCCAGGTCCGTAGACGAAGTTGTTGGCGGCGTGGTGGGTATCGGCGGAGTCGATACCGTGGACCAGGCGTTCCCGGATATCAGCCTTGTCATCGCCATCAATGTCCTTGAGGAAGAGAATGTCAGGTGCGGATGCGACAATCACGCCTCCATTCCAGAATTCGAATCCGGTAGGATTGTGGACGTAAGCGAAGGTGATGGCTTTGTCGGCTACGCCATCGCGGTTTTTGTCAGGGAGGATGAGAAGACGGTCGTCCATCTTCTTGGTGGGTTCCCATTTAGGGTAGGTCTTCCAGACAGCCACCCAAAGGCGACCTTTGGTGTCGACACCAAGCTGGACGGGGTTGACCATTTCGGGGAACATTTTCTCGGATGCGAAGACGTTTCCACGCATTCCCTTGGCGAGTTTGGTTCGTTTGAGTGACTCTTCGGGTGAAAGGAAAGTGAGTGAGCCGGTCTTACCGTTTGAGCGGCCATCAAAGTTGGACTTTACCTTAACCGCCGGCGGCAGATTGTTGTCGACGACCTTGTAAGATCGGCCGACGGCGAATGCCCAGACTTTCTTATCGCGGTTGGCGGTCATGACATCCAACATTTGAAGTTCACGTTGTAGCACGGCGCGATTGTTATGGAGTTTAGCGCGTGAGCCCCAGATATCGTTGCCATCGGTGGCGCGGTATCGGTTGAACCAGTGCCAGTTCTTCTCGATGACGGCATATCGCAGTTTTTCGATTTGCGAATTGATGCCGGGGAATTTCTTACCTGCGAGGGATTCGTAGATGACTTCGCCGACGAGTTTGTTACCGAGGGAGTTAAGGTGGATGCCGTTGATGGTGAGTGGTTTGGCGTTGGTGGCGTAGAGGGTCTGCGATGGGCCGAAGAGGTCAACGAAGGTGACGTTCTTTTCGTTGGCGGCTTCGCTCATGGCGTTGGTGTAGGCAGCGAGACGAATATTGTTCTTCCTGCCGTCGGGCATATTGGGGTTGTTGAGGTTTTCGTGGGCGATTGGCGAAAAGAGGACGATACGTGGTGCGCCCTTGCCGGAGTAATTTTGCTTCCGGGTGTGGTCGATCCAGGCGATGACGTGTTTCTTGAAATCCTGGGGTTTGTTATCGAATGACTCGTTGTAGCCAAAGAATGCGAAGACGACGGTGGCTTTGGTGTGAGTGAGGTATTGGTCGGCATTCATAAATCCCCTGTTGCGGGGACGATGATTGATGCGGTCTCCGGCGAAGCCGTTATTCCGGAATACAAGCTGTTTGCCGGTGTTGGTGGCCTGTATGTAGGTTTCCATCCAGCCATCGTGTTGCATGCGATCGGCAAGTCCGTTACCGATGATCGTAATGTGATCGCCCTTCTGGAATGTGAATGCGGCGTTGGCGGACGAGACGGCCATGCCGAAGGCAGCGAGGAACGCGAAGAACAGCCGATTGATTTTTGCCATGATAATCCTCTGTGAAATCGTTACCGGGAAAATTTTGCCGGAGAAAGTCTCATTTCTTCGTTTGATACGCTTTGAGTCGATTCGCGGTTTGCGTGGTAGCCTGACGAAGCGGCAAGAATGTGCAGGTCGTCGAATCGAATGGGTATTGTAGCGAATCGTGAAGGGGAGTATATGGGAAAACGAGAATTGGGAGCGAGAATCTTTCACGATACCAAAGTTGAACAAACTTACAGTTAGCGGGGTCAAACTTGAATGAGAGTCCGGTTACGTTTCGTTACGAACGATTTACCTGTGTTGGAGTGTGGCAACAAGTCGGCGTGGTCGAACGTTGTTAGAATATATGGACGGTCATGCCTAACGGCTTATCCGCGATTCGGAGTTGAGCGCTGCAGAAAGGAAAGTGAATATGAAGAAGGTGGAATCTATTTCAGGTCGTCGCGAGATAGTTGGCGGAATGGCGTTGGGGGCATTGGCGTTTATGACGCCGGGGGCATTTGCTGAACAGTTGACGCGTACAGCGCGACAGGCGGAGGGGCCTTTTTATCCGGATAAGTTGCCGCTGGATACGGACAACGATTTGATTATTCTGAATGATTCGACGAAGCCATCCGTGGGGCAGATAGCACATTTGTCGGGTAGGGTATTAACGCCTGCCGGGAATCCGATCCGGAATGCCGTGGTGGAGATATGGCAGTGTGATGCGAAAGGCGTCTATCTGCATTCGGGCAGTGCGGGGAAGAAGAATCAGGATAAGCATTTCCAAGGGTTCGGTCGTTTCCTGACGAACCGGAAGGGTGAATATTATTTCAGGACGATCAGGCCTGTGCCCTATCCGGGCCGCACGCCGCACATTCACCTGATTGTGAGGAAGGGCGACAAGCGATTGTTGACGACACAGATTTATGTCAAGGGAGAAAAGCGGAATGAGCGTGATGGTTTATTACGAAGAGTTCGGGATAAGAAGGCGCGTGAGAGTCTGTTGGCGGAATTCAAGCCGCTGAAGGGGTCAAAGATTAAGGAGTTGGAGGCAGAGTTTAATATCGTGATTGGTAGAACGCCGAATGATTGAGCGGCAATGTGCTGTAGTATGGAGCGTTTCATGTTGACAGCATGGTTAATGTTTGGTCGGCGGGTGGACGATTGTGGAGTTGGTGATAAGATGGTTTGTTGCCGAGGAATACAGGTATAGCGTTCGGCGTAGGGTATCCGGGGTCGGGGAGTGTGGAAGGAGGCATGTAATGTTTGTCCCTGGAGTCACATCTTAATCTGGTCTTTACCTCTTGAATGGGGACGGGCTATTGCTCGTGCCTGTTGAGTTTCTGGATTTTTGAGGTTCGACTAATCAACATCGGTATCGGTGCGCGATGAGTGTTAGACGTGCAAGCACGTTGTGGTGCTTGTAGTCCGGCTTTCAAATTAGTGTATTACGAATGGCCCTGGAATCCGTTGCGCAAGGATCGGATGTGATTTGGTCGACGCATATCGTGCGCAAATCTGCTATTTGCGTGCAGTTATTCGGAGCGAATTATGAAGCGATCAGATCGTGGATTTGAGTGGCGGGCGTTGTGTGCCGAGTTGCAGGAGGACGATGGCGTTCGTCCTCAGCGAAGGCGTGAGAAGAAGGATGTGTGTGGTGCGAGAAAGACGCGGCAATTGTGCGCGCAGATACAGCGGGCTGTGTCTCTGGGGCTGGCTGGTGCTGTTGATGATGAGGTGTTGCGGGAGCTGGAGGTTGTGAGTGTTTGGACACCCGGGGAGCTGAGTCGGGTAGTCGTCGATGTGGCGTGTCCGGGTGGGCGGTATGGGTTGGAGGAGATTGAGGCAAGGTTGCATGGGGCGGCGGGATGGTTGCGCAGTGAGGTGGCGAGGTCGATTCATCGGAAACGGACTCCGACGCTGTGTTTTAATGTGATTCCGATGACGGAGGAAGATGATGCGTAAACGAGCAAAGCACAAGGATAGGGCTGCGGTGAGGACGTGGGCGTTGGATCGGCTTAGCGCAGATGTGTTGAAACTGGTTGATCGGATCAGTGGTGCGAGGGGGATAATGCGCGTGGTGTTGATGCCGGATGTGCACCCGGCGCAAGGTGCGAGTGTGGGCACGGTGGCGGGACGTGATGGGCTCGTTTACCCGTCGGCCATTGGCGGGGATATCGATTGTGGGATGGCTGCGGTGGCGTTTAATTACCATGCGGAGGTATTGGGGAAGGAAAGGGTGGCCAGCTTGCCGAAAGAGGGAAGTTGGGAGTGATTCCCGGTTCGATGGGGACCATGAGTTTTCATGTGAGGGGGCGCGGATATGCAGAGGCGATGCGATCGAGCTCACATGGGGCGGGAGGAGGCGAGACGACGGATCACATCGGGGGCGGTGGCACAGCAGTTGGCAGGGGTTTGGTATGATGAACGTATGAGGCGGCGGTTGTGTTATGAAGCTCCAGGAGTATATCGGGGCATAAGAAAGGTGATGCGTGCGCAGCGGGCATTGACGAGACCGGCGAGATGCTTGCGTCCAGTGTTGAGTTATAAGGGGTAGTTAGAGTTTGTTGTGAACGATTGTTTGAGAGCGTTTTAGGATGGGATACCGGGCAGTGAGTTATTGAAGGAAGGTCAATTTGGTTTTCTGGTGATCCCAAATCGGATACGGGCCAAATTTACGCGTTCGTTATTGGATTGTATCTCTGATGTTGTGGATGTCCTGTTCCCAGTTTTGGCCGTCGAAGGATTGGGTGGTGATGGATTGGATGGTATCGGGATTAAGGCAGCGGATATTGACGGAGTAGCCATCCGGGTTTGATCGAGGGATGTAGAATGATTTGATTCCGCACGTCTTGCAGAAGAGGTGGGATGCGGTCTTGGTATTGAATTGATAGTTGGTGAGTTGATCCGGGGCGGTGAGCAGGGTGAAGGCTTGTTTTTCGACAAGGAGATGGAGGTGGCCGGTCACGGAGCAGATGGAACAGTTGCATTGGACGGCGGTGAGGTCTGGAGGAGCTTTGACCTGGAATCGGACCGCGCCGCAATGACACTGGCCGGTGTGGGTGACGAGGTCGGAGGTGTGGCTGGATGTGGACATGGGGGTGATACCGGAGCCGGCGACACTCGGTTTTGTCAGCTTCGGTGAATTGGCAATCGTGTGGTGTTGGCCGAGATTCAATACAGAATCTTACGGTTTGTTCTTTGGATGAACCACGTTGTCGGGTTGTGCGAGGAGGCGTCGTGCCTCCTTGAGGAGAAATTTGCCCTGCATGAAGGGTTCGTAGGAAATATCCTGCCAGCGGATGTAGCCGTTTTTGTCGATGAGGAACGTCCCGTGGAGGGGTTGTTTTTCGAAGTCGTCGTAGGCGCGGTATTTCTTGAATACATCCAGGAACTGGTTGGATAGGAGTGTAAAGGGGAAGCGTTCACCGTCCTTGTACTCATCGGAGGAATCCTTGATTCCGTCGACGTCGTCTGTGGAGACGGCGATGATTGTGATGCCGGCTGCTTCGTATTCCTTGACCAAAGGTGCGAATTGATTGAGTTGGTCGACGCAATGAAGGCAGCCGAAGCCGAGGTAGAAGACCACGAGTACGGGTTTGCCTTTGTAGCTGGAGAGGGTGGTTCGCTCGCCAAGGTCGTTGACGAGTTTGAAATCGGGAGCCTTGGAGGGGCGATAGCGGAAGGGGCCCAGCGTGGTGATGTCAGGCCGTATGCCGACGTCCTTGGAAGGTTGGCGTTTGAGTCGCCAGTCCGTGGGTAGATTCAGTGATTTGGCGAGAGGCGCCAGACGTTTGAACACGGGTGAAGAGAGATCCAAATCAGAAGAGAGCTTGCGGAGTGCCTCGAACTGGACTTTGGCTTCCTTAGGCTTTTTAGCGATCTGGAGGGCGTAGGCATAATTGGCAAGGGGACGGACGGTTTTGGCGCGGCGACCGATTTCTGCTTTGAGGTCGGCCAGAGCTTTGTCCGTTTGACCCGCGGCGAGTTTGGCTAATGCGCGTTGCTGTTTGTCAACGGAGCCGGCTTTGGCGAAGTGCTTTTCGGCCTGATCAAATTGGCCAAGGGCAATACGTTTGTGGGCGCTCAGGAATGCGATTGCCTGGGTGATACGGCGAATGTTTGAGGTGTTATTCTTTTTCTTTTTCTCTTTGTTCAGCCGGTCGTTGAGTTCGGCAAAGGTTTTGTCCGCGATAACGGGCTTGTTGGCCCGAAACGCAGCGGCACCCAACAGGCGGAGACGTTTGATCTGTTGCGAAACGTCTTCAGTGGGTTCCAGATAAGCCGGGTCTTGGCAGAGATTTAACGCCTCGTCCCACATTTCGTAACGGTCCAAAACTTCAAACAGGCGCGTTCGCCCGTAGTTTGCGGAACCTCGTTTTTTGAGTGTGTTGTAGCGAGGGTGACGCGGCATTTCGATCATATTCTTGGCGAGATCGATGGCATCGGACACACGGCCAATGTTCATGAGATTTCGACATAGCCATTCGTTGTTGTGGGCGAAGTTGTGGATCTGATCAGGTAAGACTCGATCGCGCATCATGTGTGCATGATCCACGCGTGCGGATGCTTCCTGTTGCCATACGGCGTCATGATATCGTTTGAGGCGCGAGTAAATATGCCCTGACATGTGCCACATGTGGGCGATGCCCGGGGCGGACTGGCCGGAGCGTGCGGCGGAGGGGAGTGCATTGGCGGGTTTCTTATAATCCCAGAGGTGAATGCGGTAGTGGTGTACAGGGTGATCGGGGTTTTTGGCGAGAACCTGTTTGATGACGGCATCGACCTTGTTGTAATCCTTGATTTTGACGCCGCGCCGATTGGCTGCCCAGCGGCTGACGGCGTAGAAGGCTTTCATTTCGATGTCATTGGGAAACTTCTTGATGATGGCTTCCAGTGCATTGATGTAAGCCTGGGTTCTCTTCTTTCGTGTCTTCCGATCATCCGAAGCGATGTATTTGCCGTATGCTTCAATCCAGAGCTGAGTCCGCTCGTTGGCTGTCTTCTTAAACTTGATTGCCTTGGCGATAAAGCCGCGTGCGCGTTTTTTGTTGGAACCGTTGGAGAGGGCCATGCCGAGATAGGCCGCCGCCAGTTTAGGATCGATGACTGCGGCTTGTCGGAATGAGCGTTCTGCTTCGAAGTACCAGAAGCCGTGGAGCTGGCCGATGCCCTGATTGATAAATGCCTGGGCTTGGGGTGATTGGGTATTGACGTTGAATTGGACATTACCAGTGGAATTCATCAGGTACGCAGCCTGTCGAGGTCCATCGTTAAATGCTTCGCCGTGGTAGGAATGACCGGCAAGTGGGCCGTCTTGGTCCTGTTTGGGTCTGTCGGTTATGGGCTTGGAGGCGGATGTCTTCTTGTTGTCGGTGGGTTTTCCGGTATTGGGATTGGATTCCGAGCGTGAGACCGAAGCGTTGGTGAATAAGAAGGAGACAAATGCGATCAGCGTGATTATTCGCAGAGTAAGTCCAGAGAAATGGGTGTAATGGGTTGTCATGGAGTCCTCGTGTTGTGGAAATTGAAATCAGGTCAATTGCTATTTTAGCGTGTTACGGAATGTAAATGCGGTAGATTAACCGAAGTTACATGTCCGGAAACGTAGTGCTGATACAGGTGAGTCATGTTTTCAGGTCTCTTGAGCAGAATCGAAGCGTGCCGATTATCCAGCACAGAAGGGTCACGATCAGCAAATAGATCCAGGCGTGGGAAATTCGATCCCAGGGTGGTTCGGGGTGCATGGTCCATGACCATGATGACGCTTGATAGGTGATGAACCAGTGCTTATATACTTTGAAAAAAGGCATTTGTTGCAGGACCATGTCGACAAAGAGTACCGAAAGCGTCAGGATCGTGGCGGCGGCGGGCTTCATCTTAAAGCATGAAAACATGAACGCGATAGACGCGAAGGTAAGTGAAACACCTGAGAGCGAGAACACGGCACGGACATAACGGAAAAAGCCTTCGTTGGTTTCAAAGAGGCCATATGCTGAACGGTCCAGTTCAATGAAGAATAACTTGCCGAGTCCGCCTCTGAATATGCTCGCCAGGATGAGTGCGGAGGTGCTGATGAACAGGACGAGGGTGATTGTGTAAATTGCGATGGCCAGCCATTTGATGATCATGAGCCGAAGGCGCGATACCGGCCGGGAAAGGATCATACGCATTGTTCCATCTTCGACTTCCTTGGAGACGATGTCGCCGCCGACCAGGGATATGTATAAGGCTCCCAGAAGTGTATAGGTAAATCCGATGAGGATGATCGCCAGCGAAAGTCCTCCGAAGTATTCCTCAAAGATACCGCCGAACGACCCGACCAGCTCTTGAAATCGTTCCTGAGGCTTGGGGCGATGAAGGAGGACCAGGATAATGATCTGGGCAACTGCGAACGCGCCGAAGCCGATCCATGAGCGTTTGCGGGCAAACATTTTGTAAAGTTCGTTCCTGAGTTGGCGGTAGAACATCATGGAGCGGCTTCCTCCTGATGTTGGAACGGCTTGCCATCGCGTTCGGCCATTTCCAGATAGAACTCCTCGAGTGCAAACGAAAGGGCGCCGATGGATTGAACAGGGAAATCATTCTGCACGAGCCATGCGGTAATGTCCGAAGTCGTTGTGTCGTGTGAAAGTTCGATCTTTCCGTTCGGAAGAATCTGCGTGACGAGTGACGTGAGTCGCAACTTGGACGAGGCTGATTCGGTTTGTTCAGGCGAGTCGCATTCAAACTGAACCCACTTTGAATCCAAGCCCTGAGGCGGCCATCGATCGTCGAAGACGAGTCTGCCTTCTCGCATTACAGCGACGTGCGTGGCGAGTTGTTCGACTTCGGAAAGCTGATGGGATGAAAACAGAATGGTGATGTTCCATTCCTGATTCAGGCGGCGTACCAATTGCCGCATTTCGGCGATGCCTTCAGGGTCCAAGCCGTCGGCCGGTTCATCCAGTATTAGTAACTCTGGTCCCGGTAAAAGTGCTTGTGCCAGGGCAAGACGTTGTCTCATTCCGTGGGAGTATGTTCCCGTACGATCCCTGATACGTCCTTTGAGACCGACCAGCTCGATGACCTCTGCCAGCCTTTCCTGTGTGGGAGGGGCCGAGTAATCCGAGAGAATTTTGAGGTTGGCCTCCGCTGAGAGATAGTCATAAAAGCAGGGCGACTCAAAAATGGCCCCGACCGATGAGAGTGCGGTTGCGCGGTTTTTGTAAACATCTGAGCCGTTAATGGTAATCGACCCGTGGTCGGCGAATACCTGGCCAAGGATCATTCCAAGTGTGGTGCTTTTACCTGCTCCGTTGTGGCCCAGCAGGCCGTAGATACTTCCTTGCGGAATAAACAAGTCCATACCCCAGACGGCGGTCTGTCGCCCGAACTTCTTGGTGACATCGGTAAGTTGGATCATGTCGAGTTGGCCGGCGCGGGTTTGGGGAATCGAGATCGGGAAACGATAGTCTCAGATTATTGATTCCTCAGAGCGCAAAGGCACCTAAGTATGATCAATTGGTCCGGGTGCAATGAGATAAGGATCAGGTCGTTGTCTGTGTAGAGCGTGCTACGACAGCCCCTTGAGTGGCCCAGAACTGTCGCCAAATCGTTTGGCTGGTATGCCTAGTCTTCGAAGTAACGCCAGGTGGAGATTGCACAGCGGTGTGTGTTTGGCATATTGAATATGCCGGCCCGGCTTGAGCGTGCCTCCGCCCTTACCGCAGAGTAGAATCGGTAGATTATTTGGGTCATGTCTGTTGCCATCGCGAATGCCCGAGGCAAACAGGATCATTGAATTATCCAGAAGAGATCGGCCGTCTCCATCTTCAATGACGTTCATCTTCTCCAGCATGTACGCCAGTTGAGCCACGTGCCACTGATTGATTAGTTGATATTGGCGTACTTTTTCCTTGTCGCGATTGTGGTGTGAGATCTGATGGTGGCCACCCTTGACACCGTCTATAAACGACATGTTGATTCCCGATACGGCATTGCCGAACATGAATGTTGAGACGCGTGTGGTGTCCGACCAGAAACCCAGAACGATCATATCCAAAAGCAATCTGACGTGCTCCTGATGGTTGGAGGGGCGATCTTTGGGAGGCGTGATTTTTCGGATGTCGAATTTACTTCCTTTGGATGGAGCAATCTTCTTCGTATGTTTTTGCATACGTTTTTCGACAGACCGTACTGCTTCAAGATATTCATCGATCTTGCGTTGGTCGGCTCCACCCAGTTTGGATCGTAACGATTTGGCATCGGCGAGAACGGAATCAAGCAACGATTGCTCATCCGTTTTCTCGCTTTGTCCTGCGTTGTCTGCGTTTGCTCGCGATTTTCGGGATGCGCTTGATCGGAACATTCGATCAAAGGCTGATCGCGGATTCGTCTCCTTCAGCATAGGCGTGTTGGCATCTTTCCAGGAGATGTGCGATCCGTATATGCGGCTGAATCCCATATCCAAGCCTGTGCGCTTGCCTTCACATCCAAGTTCCATGGAAGGCAATAGCGTGTTCTTTCCAACGTACCTTGCCGCGAGCTGGTCAATTGAAATGGAATTGTGAATAGCCTTGTCTCCACCCTTCTTGACGGCATATCCGGTGAGAAGGCCCGCGGTCTTCACATGATGTCCCTCGCCGTGTAGGCTGTTTTTGTTTCGAAGTTCGGAAAGCACCAGGACCTGGTTCCTGACCTTCTGCAGAGGGGACAGCGTTTTAGGCAGCTCTCGCAATGGACCGACCTTGGGCGTCCAGGGGGCGGGCAGGACGCCGTTGGGCATAAAAAGGCATGCCATGCGTTTGGGCGAACGCGTCCCGGTTGCTCCGAGTGCGGATGTGGGTTGCATGGCATCCAGAAGCGGCAGGCTCATGGACACGCCAAGGCCTCGGAGCATTCGTCTACGTGAAATATGCCATGATTTCTTGGCCATAATTCAGTCCTCATCTTCGGGACGGTGATTGCGTCGATATCCAAACGGGTAAGATCTCGCGATTGCCAGGATCAATGAGGTCGAGCGATATTGATCCTTCTTGAGTCCTTTGATGATCTCGCGGATCGCACATTCATCGTAATATTCTAACTGGCGACCTAGTGCATAGCTTAATAATTTTTCGGCCAGATTCCGCGCAAAGGTTTCTTTTTGCTTGAGGAGTATCTTTTTTAATTCTTGCGGTCCGGAAAATCGCTCACCGTTGGGCAGTACGCCGGAGGTGTCAATGATCTTCCCGGCTTGTTCATTGCGCCAGCGGCCGATGGCATCGAAATTTTCAAGGCCGAATCCGAGCGGATCCATCCGATTATGGCAGGACGCGCATTTGGCATCCTTTCGGTGCTGTTCCAGCCGTCGGCGGAAGGTGAGTCCGTCCATCTGGCGATCATCGGGTGGGAGGTCGCCGGCATCTGCGGGTGGAGGTGGGGGAGGCGTGCCCAGGAGTTCTTCGAGAACCCATTTGCCTCGCAGAACTGGACTGGTGCGCAGCGGATAGGAAGTGAGAGTGAGAATACTTGCCATACCCAGAATGCCACCGCGCGATCGGTTGGGTAGCGAGACCCGTTCAAATGTTTCGCTGTTGACGTTGGTGATTTGGTAGTGGGAAGCAAGTGTCTTGTTCAGGAACGTGTAGTCAGCATCGATGAATTCGAGGATCGGTCGGTTCTTGGTCAGGACATGATGGACGAACAGGGTTGATTCCATCTTCATGGCATCCCGGAGTTTAAGCGTGAACATGGGAAACCTCTTGGGGTCGGGACGACGGGTGATACCCAATGAACGGTAACCCAGCCACTGGCCGCCGAAGTTTCGTGCGATGGCAATGGATCTTAAGTCTGCGAGCATACGCTTGACTTGTTGTGCCATAATTTCCGGGTTGGATAATTTCTTGCTTGCGGCGAGATCGAATAGAACTTGATCCGGCATGGATGACCATAGGAAATAGGACAGGCGCGATGCCAACTCGTAATCTGAAATCCGGTAGGCGGTCTTGGCCGGTTGATCTGCCTCTATTCTGAAAAGGAAAAATGGGGAAATCAGAATGCGTTTGAGTGCAAGCTTGACGGCAAGCTCGAAGGGGTCGCCGCGCTGGGCGGCCCGATCGTAGAGCGACATGAGGTTCTTCAGTTCCGTCGGCGTAACCGGTCTTCGAAATGCACGGCGAGCGAAATTGGCGATGACATTCTCGGCCGCCTTGCGTGCGGGAACAGTGGCTGCCGGAGCGGCGGTGAAAATGGCTTTATGGCTGACTTTAGCTTGTGCGTTTATTGGCGCGGGCGTGCCGATGATTTTGATGTAATCCACGGAAAGAGAGGGTAATTTCTCTTTGGTGCCGTTGGTGAAATTGAGTGTCAGGCGATACGACCCTTTGTTTACCCGCCTTCGGAATTTGTAGACTCCCGGCTTCTTCGCCGGTGCATAGACGGGCGTGCTCCTTACGAGCGTTTTTCCGAGTCGCAGTTCAATTTTTGGCGGTGTCGGACCTCGACGTTCTCCCCATGCACGGATTTCAAATGTATATACGCCAGTCTTGGGGAAGTGAAAATTCCAGGATATCCGACCGGTCGAATTCAGAAACGTGTGATCCTTTCGGGCCTTTCCCTGAGCCAGATGCGCTGGTAACTTTTCGGGATCGATACGTTTTTGTATCGGGGGTGTGATGATGGCTTTGTCAAGGATCATCGTCGCGGCGTCGAGATACTTTTCCATTAGGATCGGCGGTAGAAACAGGCCGTCAGCGTTATTGTCAAAGCTGCCTCCTCCTCCATCACCATCAGAGGGAAAGCCCTTCGTGGGGTCGAATCGGACGCCGACTAGGTCGCGAATGGTGTTACGATACTCTGTTCGATTGAGACGGCGAATGGTGACACGGCCCGGATCTTTCGTTTCGGAGCAGTCGATGTCTCGGAGGACACCCTGGAGCGCGGCTATCATCGCCGCCCTCTCTTTATCGGTTGGAGTCGGCTTGTTGGGCGGTGGCATTTCCCTTTCATTCAGTTGCCGGATCACTTTCGTAAAGGTCTTTCGATGTTTCTGGACGGCTTGGGGCGAAGTGTAAAGCGAGAGATTGAGTGATCCCTTCTGCTTCTTGGGGCCGTGGCATGCATGGCAATATTTTTGAATAAGGTGTTTAGTTGACTGGACGTAAACCTGAGACGCGTTCGGCGTCTTGGGCGAGTCGGCGATGGTTATCGTGCCAGACGTTAAGAGACCTGAACCAAGAGTCAGGACCGCGCAAATCAAGGTCAAAATTTTTATCGATTTGAAATGCATGGTAGGCAATGGTTTATTGTTTTGTTGAAGTACGTCCGAATCCATTGGAGTAGAAAAAAGCCCCGACCTCTTCCGGTCAGGGCGTTTTTATTTTCTAACTTTTTCTTTTCGTTATTTTCCGGGAGCACCGGGTTGCTTGGGCTTCTCAATGGAAAGAAGCTCTACTTCAAAAATCAATACGGCATTGGGGGGAATGCGACCTTGGCCTCGCTCCTTGTAAGCCAGCTTGGACGGGATGAAAAACTTCCACTTGGCGCCAACCTTCATAAGCTTAAGGCCTTCGATCCAGCCTTCGATCACCTGGTTAACGCCGAACGTCGCAGGCTGATTGAATTTGTAGGAAGAGTCAAACTCAGTGCCATCGACCAGCGTACCTCGGTAGTGGACCTTGACTGTATCGGTTTCTTTGGGCATGGCACCCGTTCCCGCCTTGATAACTTCGTACTGCAGGCCTGATTTGGTGGTCGTTACTTCCTTGCGCTTGCCATTTTTGGCAAGGAACTCCGTTCCGGTTTTCTTCTGCTCGGCAGCCCGTTTTTCAGTTGCTTTCTTGCGTACTTCAATGTGATATTCATTGATGGACTTACGAATTTGGGTGTCGGTGAGAACAAGTTCCTTCTTGGCAAATGAATCCTGCATGCCCTTAAGGAACGTATCTGTGTTCAATTGGAGGTCTGAATCGACCAGATTGCGACCGATTTGCAATCCGATGCCGTAAGACGCCTTTTCCTTGGTCTTGTCGGCAATCGCATCCTTGATTCCCTTGATAATCAAGTCGGCTTTCATATCTTTTTCCTGCTGCTGGATCTGTTTGCCGATGTTGGCGCCGAATCCGTAGCTTGCGCGGGTTTGAAGAGACTCATAGCCTTTCGGAATGGGAGCTTCTTTGGGCTTCTCAGTCTTGGCGTCTGTCGGCTTCTTGTTGTCAGCGGCGCCTTTGCTTGCGTCATTTTGAGCGTAAGCGAGAAAGCTCACGCCTACGCCAAGACCGAGCGTGAATGCGAATAACCATTGACGGTTCATGTTCTTTCCTTTCAGATTGGTTTTGGGGATTTTTTACCCCCGATAGTGTAGTGGTGCAGAACGCCACTATAGCATCACCGGGGTGGCGTTTCATCACTTTTTATGGGATCAACGCTCTATTGTTACGAGCCGAATGACATATCAGTTCGGTTCTTCCGTGTTTGTTCAGGCGTTCAGGTGTGCAAATAAAGCACGCCGACCGGAAGTCGGCGTGCTTGAGAGAGTTTGTGCAATTCCGCCTGGCGATTCACTCGAAACAAATTGAAAAAGTCATCCAGAGCGGTCATGCATTTGAGAGAGTAGAGAGTTCGATTAAACGACTGGGAAGGTCGTCTGAAGTTAATCTCATTCGTCGCCGTACCTGCCTCCGCCGATGCCACGCTCTTCATCGATGTCGCCTGCGACGAATCCTGCGAGTTTTCTGGCGCGGACGGGGTGTTGGAGTTTACGCAACGCTTTGGCTTCCACCTGGCGAACGCGTTCACGCGTGACTTTGAAGATGCGCCCGACTTCCTCCAATGTGTAGGTATAGCCGTCGCCGATACCGTATCGCAGTTTGATAATTTCACGCTCACGATACGTCAGGGTCTTAAGCACCAGTTCGATTCGATCGCGAAGCATTTGCTGGGCGGCGGTTTCGGTCGGGGAATCAGCGGCAGTATCTTCGATGAAGTCACCGAAGTAGGAATCTTCGGATTCACCCACAGGACGATCCAGTGAGATTGGATGCCTGGAAATTTTCAATACACGCCGACATTCCGATACGGTCATTTCCGCACGTTCAGCGATCTCCTCGACGGTCGGCTCACGTCCCAGTTCCTGAACCATATGTTTGGTCAGGTTGCGCAACCGGCTCATCGTTTCAATCATGTGAACCGGAATTCGAATCGTTCGGGCGTGATCCGCGATCGCGCGGGTGATGGCCTGGCGAATCCACCAGGTGGCATACGTCGAGAATTTGTATCCTCGTTTATATTCATACTTATCGACGGCACGCATCAGGCCGGTGTTTCCTTCCTGAATGATGTCCAGAAACGGAAGGCCGCGATTCCGGTACTTCTTGGCAATAGAAACAACAAGTCGAAGATTGCCGCCTGAGAGGTCTCGTTTGGCCTGCTCGTATTCCTCAAATACCACAAGGATTTTGTTAAGGTCTTCGCCCAATTCTTCCGGGCTTTTCATGACGAGGTTTTGCAAACCATCAAGTTCCTCATGCATGACCATAACGTCTTCAGGATCGAAGCGGTTTGGATTTGACTCGGCCTTGGTCAACTCGCGAACAAGTTGTTTCTGCTTCTTGAGAATGGAGCGAAGACGATTGATGAGCGGCTGAACCCGTGAAGTGCGAAGGGAAAGTTCTTCAATTAACGTCGCCATTTTGCGTCGACGGCGGGCGATACTAAGTTTAAGCTCATCGCGCTTGGCTTTGGACAGCCTGCCTCCTGAGGTCAGCGTGTTCCAGTCTTCCTGATTCAAATCCGCCAGTTTACGAATGGTCTCAAGGTTCACAGGGATACGCGTGGCGATGCGCTCTTTGGCATTTTCCTCGTTCGTCGGAATCTTCATCGTGCGATCGAACGGGACTTCACCTGCATCCACCAGGGCAAGTGTTTCGACGACCTGGGCAATGCAATAGTCATTTTCGAGCAGCCTGCGGCGGAAAATCATTCGAGTGGTTTCGATCTTCTTGGCCAGGCGAATCTCTTCGGATCGCTTAAGGAGGCTGATCTCGCCCATCTGCGTAAGGTACATTCGGACCGGATCATCAATGCGTTTGCGTGACTCGTCGTCTGTCTCTTCGAGTTCCTCTTCAGACTTTTCGCCTTCCTCGAGATCCGTGTCGTAGTCACGATCCACATTTTGTGTCTTCTTGGTCTCTTCGAACACCGCACGATCGGCCTGAGCAGGGGGGCCGGCAATCAACTTCACCGCCGCCTGCCTCAGTCTTTCCAGAAGTTGGTCAATCCTGTCCGGATCAACCCATTCATCCGGAAGAATGTTGTTTAATTCGTCATACGTGACGTACCCACGTTCGACGCCTCTTGTCTCCAGGTCCTTAATGGCGGGATGCAGTTCTGCGATCACGGTCCAGCTCCGAGTGTAACGAGGTTACGATGTCGGCATTAACCGAATCTCACGGTCAAGGCCACACTTTATCCTTCTCCCAAATACCGGCGGTCAGCATCATAGCGATCACCGGCGGTCGCATCACGCAAGCGACCGGACAAAGCTATTTGCGCACTCGCGGCAGACGTGCCGCCGATGGGTGCGCATTGGTATGCATGATCGCAAGCTGAAGGCGTTTGACCTCCGCGTGCGGATCATCCGTCTTTGTGTCCTCTTCTGCTTCACGCAATTGTTGGCGTTGCGTCTTGTATTCCGTTTCCGCGTGAAGCTTATCAAGTGCCGCGACTGCCGAATAAAAACGTTCGGCGGCGAGATTGGGGTTCGACTCTGTTAATACGTCAAGCTCAAAAAAAAGATCGAATGCGGCACGAATTAATACTTCATCATCAAACATCTCACGCACATCGTGAATCGACAACTCTTCCGAATCCAGCAGCCACTCGTAAGTCGCGCCATACAGCTTCGCTGCAAACGGATCCTCGAATTCACCCGGAACGACCGCTTCGGAAAAGTCCCGGCCGTCTGCCAGGGCACAATGGAACAGGCTTGGATTAATGAATAACGCGGCAACAACGCAGCGTTCCGCATCACGCCGCGCTTTGGTGGTTTCAGCATAGCGCGGCGTTGTCGATCTCGACCCGTTGCTCGCCGTCACCGAATCAGTCGGCAGCACTTCGCCGTCCAGTATCGGCTCGGCATATTCCATTTCTGATTCGTCGTAGACAAAGACTTCACTTTCATCGAATTGTTCCGCGCCAGGTTGTACCGGTTTTACCGAAGGCGTTTCGGGCTTCGCGGTTGCCTGAGAGGTCGGTTCCTTTTGTAGATCAGAAGTCGGTGAAGTGAAGGTGGGGCGTTTGGAGGACGGCGCCGGCATCTTGCGGATGATCTCATCGATCGAAGCAACATCAATACGTAGCAAATCAGCCAGTCGGGATTTAATCAACCCGCGCCGCCCGGCCTCAATTCGATTCAGACCCAGTTGAACCAGGTTCCGGAGATAGTCTTCAGCGATGCGTTGCTTCGCGGTGATGGTGTCAGACGCGTCAAAGGCCGCACGCAGGCGATTGAATTGGAACGTCATCGCATCAACCGCATTGGTCATTGCCGCCTGCCAGCGATTCAAACCATTGGGTTGAGTCAATAGATCGGCCGGGTCCAGCTTATCGGGTAACACCGCAATATCGATATCGATGGATTCATCAAAGAACACGCTAAGTGCTCGTTCGGCCGCGGCCTGCCCCGCGTCATCCGCATCAAATACAAGAATAACACGATCGCAATAGCGCCGGAGCTGTTGGGCGTGCTGGGGCGTGAGCGCCGTGCCGAGTGTGGCAACAACATTTTTTACGCCGGCCTGATGACATGCGATGACATCGGTATAGCCCTCAACGATAATCGCGGTGTGTGATTCCTTGATTGGTTGGTGGGCCAGATGAATACCGAAAAGCGTCTTGGATTTATTAAACACCGGCGTGTCCGGACTGTTGAGATACTTGGCATCCGATTGATCGCCTCGCGTCGATCCCGGTAGAATTCGACCTCCAAACGCGATCGGTCGTTTTAAAGTGTCGAAGATCGGAAAGATTATTCGGTGCCGCAAGCGATCGTAATGCCCCGCTCCCTGTTTCCGGGGAGCGATTAGACCCGCCTCGACCAGTGCCTTTACATCTGCTTTATTCCTGATAGCCGCATTCGCCAGTGCGTCCCAGGAATCGGGGGCATAACCAATACCAAAATCTGAAATGGACTGTGCATTGATGCTTCGATCCGCGAGGTATTTTTGAGCGGGATCGTTTTGTTTTAGTGAACGCTGGAAAAAACGTACAGCCGAAACATTGGCATCCAGAATGGACTGACGTGTATCCGCTCCGGTCCCGTCCGATTTGCCTGAATACTTCGGCAGTTCGATGTTTGCCCGATCCGCAAGGGTCTTCAACGCCTCGGGGAACGTCATCTTGTGATATTCCATCATGAAGGTGAAGACGTCGCCTCCCGTTCCACAGGCGAAGCACTTAAAGATCTGCTTGGCGGGTGAGATTCTCATGGAGGGGCGATGGTCATCATGGAAGGGGCAGATGGAAACAAACTCATGGCCGCGCGGGGTGATCGAAATATGTTCTCCGATCAGTTGAACGATGTCCGAGGCTTGCAGGACTCTAATTTTGGCTTCATCGCGGCTCACAGAAACATCCTTGCTTTGCGCACATAAACAACATCAAGTGCGAAACACATAAACGGAGATATCAGGATGACGGTTTCCGGCCTTACCTCTTGCCCGTCAGAAATGTCGGGCAGGAAAAAACTTGGCTACGCCTCGGACGCAAGGTTAAGAAGTGGTCCCAAGGCGTGGTTTTTCCGGGGGGCTCTCTCACAGTTTTTCTTCTTCAAACTCCATCTTAAACATAGCATACGCCATAGAGCAGTCAAATGTTAAACATGAAATATTTGGCACAGACGGCACAAACGGAACGCATTAAGAATGAATCGCGTTCCGTCGGTGGTTTTATCGGTCGCAAAGACCGTATTGGCCGGTTTTGGCTTGTTATCGGGCACAAATGGAGTTGATCGATCTGGAGCCCGGGTTACGTGCTTCAGGTATGAGTTGGGGGCAAATTCAGGTCGCGATTCAGCTCAGTTGATCGTCAAAGAAATGATGATGCCGGCCGCAGTGACCGCAACAAAGAGAATCATGGCCAGCGCAATATGCAACGGCTTGATTTTGGCGGGACGACGGTGACGGAATAGCACACACATGACTGCGAGCCCGGCAAAGATGGCGATTGGTGCAGCGCTCAACAGGAAAATCGGGACGGATTCGGTGGAGAGATTGAAGAATGAAAACGCCATTGCGATAACGAATAGCAATACGGCGGCAAAGGCACGTTGGTTTGATACGTCAGAGGTGGTTTCGTTCTGGGACATGGATTATTCCTTTCCGGGCTTGTCGGCGGGTAACGCGATTTCAGTTAACGTGTAACCCACCGGGATTTTCATGCTGAATAGATCGGGGTTAATCTTCGGCGTAAGCTCGAAGCCTGAAAGAGTAACGAGCATATCGGGTGAGCGATTGAATCGGACGCGGATTAATATCGGGGCCGAGGTTTTCTCATGGGTCCAAAGTTCGATTTCCTGAATTGAGTCCGTAAATCGAAAGCCAATGGCGTCTTGTCCTGCAACCTTCTTCTCGCCAAGATTTTGGTGCTTAACATTCGGATCTTTCTTTGCGCGTTCCAGAATCTCTTGTGTACTTTGGATGAAGTTTTGGCTGTGTTGTTGTTGGCGAGCATCTTTCAGGACGATCCTGCTTGCCCGTTTGAGTGGATGGTTGAGCGTGATGGTCACGCCCGCCTGAAAGTCGGTGATCGAGGTGAATGCCTTGTTGCGTTGTAGCAAGAAGTGTTTGTGAGAAACGGCTGTTAGTTTGGTGGCAGGTAGTTTGGGCCGGCTGACATGGATCTTAAACTTGACGGAATCAATTTGTGAGAATTTATCGACAACCCTGTCAAGGGCATAGGTATCCGTGCCAGAGAAAATCAGAAATACGCCGCCTGCGATGGCGGCAAGGAGGAGAAACGAAGCCGCGATACGTGCAGTAGGTAGGCGAAGGATTCGATTCATGGTGGATGGTGCGTCAACGGGCAATTGAGCGGCCCCGTCAAATTCAGACATGACCCGATCATGCAGGTCATCGGAAAACGACTCAGGCATGTTGATGATTGGCAGGGAATCCGTGAGCTTGTCTTCAAAAGATGGCTGAATTTGGCTTGTCATAGTGGGGTTCCGCAATTTGGATGAGCGTGATTGAATCATCAGGCTGGACTCAGCATCTTCCTTAATTTGGCCAGCGCCCGGGTCAAAGCCACTCGGACAGCGCCGGGCTTGAGGTTGAGAATGTCGGCAATCTGCGGATGGGTTAAATCCTCAAAATACCGAAGTGCGATTAGTGACTGTTGACGGGGATTTAGATGGAGAATGGCGGATTGGACAGCAGAGAAATCGAGTCGATCGTGATCGTCATCCGATTCATCGCCTGCGAGCTTGAGAACCGTGTGATCCTTCGCCGCGGCAATCAACAACTCCTTACGACGTGAAGACTTTCGCACAAGCGCGTTGATCTTGTTGGTGGCAATTCGGTATGCCCATGCCACAAACTCCGCCAGGGATTTGCCGGTGAACTGGCGCATATGCTGGGCAATGCTCAGAAACGTGTCGGAAACGATGTCCTCAGCAAGTGATTGATCGGGGATGCGTCGCCGAACGTATTGAAAGATAACCGGTGCGAAATGGAGATATAGCGATGCAAACGCATCGCGGTCGGACTTTGCCTGTTGAACCGTAAAATCGACAGGTGTGGATGGAAATAGGGGTTGATTCATTTGTAATAAGGCGTGTGGCATTGTACAGGTATCAATGCGCGAAACACGAGACTGTTACATGCCACTCCACCAAAATATTCCAAATTCAGATGGACCCGGATTCAAGTAGGGGCGATATTTGGATTTGGCGACCCAAAGCGGTGATCTTTGAGTTGCAATCCGCAAAGGTATTGAAGTTAAATCCATCGGAAGAGAGGTAGCTTCAGGCATTTGTGCACATGGCGAATCCGGTGGGCGTCCTGAGAGAGATTGTGATATTGGGACGGATGGATGATGTTAGAATGCCCATGGAACGGGTATATTCCAGGATGCGAAAATAGAATCAGCATCGCTAGGTCATAAACAATGGGCGTGGAGCGAATCGTGCTTGGGCTGAGGACACCGTGGACCTTAAGAAAAACGAAAAAGATGGACAAAAAAGCAAAAAGCAAATCAACACTATCTCGATTCAACATTACGAAGATTCCCGCGAACCATCCAGACATAAAAAAACGATTGCTTTGGCCCGCACCACACAGGTACGTGCCAAAACAATCGGAGGCGGATTGGCCGGTTCTCTGCCGCTGGCGTAAGTCGTTCAGGCTTACGTGGCGCCTTCATAACCGCCGATTGTCGGCGGCGTGATCTGCGGCTGAGGCATATCCGTGGGCGGATGATCCGCAGGCATTTCCACCGGCGTGTCCTTCGGCGGGCTATCCACCTGCCCCGTCGGCTGCACATCCCGCGCCTGCCATCCCTTGTCACCCTGAATGAGTTCATAGTCAACCCATTCGCCGTCTTTCAACGCACGAAACCCGTCGGCCACGATCTGCGAATAATGAATGAATACGTCCTGTCCCTCTGGCCCGATGATAAATCCGTAGCCTTTCTTGGGATCAAACCATTTGACTTGTCCTTTGGTGGGCATATGAAAAACCTCCTATCGCCCAGCACGAAACTGACCCCCGGATGCCGAAAACAAAATTTCAGATGTGTTGCTGCCGGGGGAGAGCAATACCGAAAACCTGAATATCACGCCATTGGTCTCATTACGTCCACTTGGCGCATGGGTCATCGATTACACCTGAAACATTCAAACTATTAATCCGACCAACGTGATCGGTGAATACTCCGAGATGGTCGCGGCCCCGATTACATCTCAACTCACGCGCCTCCAAATAAGGCTTCAACGGATGCGCCCATTTCATACGCGTCCGGAAAACTCCTGCCTCCATTAGTATAACCTCAGCTTCTTCTGAAAGCAATGAGGTTTTTGGGCATTTGAAGCCCGATTCCTCACCCTTTCTTTCGGCCAATTCTTGCGTTTTTCATATTCCGGCATACGTTTTTTGCCGTAGTTGGCCCATGAACCAACCTAAATATACTCAACAAGCAAGCCCTGGTAGATCGCTTTGGAAATGGGCCGGCCAAATTCTGGCGAGATTGATACGGTCCCATCATTAATACCCTTAACACAAAAAAAGGGCCTTCATAACGAAGGCCCTTTCGATTTACTTAATCTAATTGGTCTCAGTCAGAGCCAGAATCCGCCGTTTCAGTTTCCGGCTCATCCATCAGGACCTTACGCGAAAGCCTCAGACGTCCCTGCTCGTCAATCGAAAGCACCTTTACGCGAACCGGGTCGCCGACTTTCACGACGTCCTCAACATTCTTCACGAAACCATGTGCCAGTTCAGAGATATGACATAATCCATCCTTGCCGGGGATGACTTCAATAAACGCGCCGAAATCCTTAACGGAAGACACCTTGCCGTTGTACACGTTGCCTTCCTTGACTTCCTCGCAAAGACGCTCCACTTCCTCCAGAGCGGCTTCCGCCTTGCCTCCGCCCACGGCCGCGATCTGCACTGTGCCATCTTCTTCGATATCGATGGTCGCGCCCGTCGAGTCCTGAATCGCACGAATGGTCTTGCCGCCCGGCCCAATCAACGCGCCGATCTTGTCCGGGTTGATCTTCGTCGTCAGCAATCGCGGGGCATACTGGCTCAATTCCGCAGCAGGTTCGGGAATGATCGACTCAATGACTTCAATGATCTTGATCCGCGCTTCCCGGGCTTGGGTGAACACCTTACCAATCAGGTCATAGTCAATCCCGCGAGCCTTAAGGTCCAGCTGAATACCCGTGACCCCCTCACGCGTGCCTGCTACCTTAAAGTCCATATCGCCAAAGTGATCCTCTTCGCCGAGAATGTCCGTCAGGAGAATCGTGTTATTCTCATCCTGAATCAAACCGATACTGATTCCCGCACACGTACCCTTGATTGGAACGCCCGCATCCAGCATCGCCAAACACCCTACGCAGATCGAAGCCATGGACGACGATCCGTTTGACTCCAGGATCTCACTTACGAGACGGACGGTGTAGGGAAAGTCGGTTGGGTCCGGCATCACACCCGCAAGTGATCGTTCGGCCAAAGCGCCGTGACCGATTTCACGGCGACTCGGTCCCGTCACACGTCGTGCCTCACCCACACAGAACGGCGGGAAGTTATAGTGAAGGTAGAACTTCTGGCTGTACTCCTCAGAGAGTCCATCCACAATCTGCTCATCTCTCGCCGTACCCAGCGTTGCGACGCCGAGCGCCTGCGTTTCACCGCGCGTAAACAGTGCCGAGCCGTGCGTCCGTGCCAACATTCCCACTTCGCCGGACAGTGGTCGAATCTCATCTGATGCTCGACCGTCAGACCGTTTCCCGGAAAGCATGATTCGCCGCATGGCCTTCTTGTTCACGACTTCAAATGCCTGCTTCACTTCGCTCCGACGACTCTGTGCCGCTAGGTACTTTGTATAGCTGACATCATCATTTTCACCGGGAATTGGAGCCGCCGATTCAAGATACTCGTCAAAAATCGCTTTCACAGCTTCCGAGCGATCCTGCTTGCCCTCAATCTGCTTGGCCTCAAAAACTTTCTCGCCAATCGCATTCGTGACTTCATCAATCACTTCCTGCGATGGCAAATGAAGTTCAGCCGTCTTCTCCTGGCCGGCCTTCTCGACCAACTCATCGATAAGATCCAGAATTTCAAAGATCACACCATGCCCGAACTTGATGGCCTCCAGAATCACGTCCTCCGGCACTTCCAGAGCACCCACTTCAATCATGTTCACCCCATCCCTGTGTCCGGAGAGCACAAGGTCAACATCCGAATACTCCATCTCCGCGACCGTGGGATTGATTGCGAACTGACCATCAATGCGGCCCACGCGGACGGTTGCCACTGGACCATCGTGCGGCAATGAACTAATCGCGAGCGCCGCCGCCGCCGCCGTCCCCGCAAGCACATCCGAATCATTCTGCCCGTCCGCGGATTCCACCCAGCACTGGATCAACACCTCATCCCGCAGGCCATCCGGGAACAGGGGACGAAGCGGACGGTCAATCAAACGCATCGTCAGGATTTCCTTCTGGCTCGGCGCGCCTTCACGCTTTCGAAAACCGCCCGGAAACTTACCCGCCGCGCTGATGCGCTCACGGTAATCGATTTGCAGGGGGAAAAAGTCAATTCCCTCACGCGGCTCGCCGCGCACCACAGACGCCAGAACCGTCGTCTCCGCGTACGTCGCGAATACCGTCGCATCCGCCAACTTGGCTAGTTTACCGGTTTCTAGGCGCAGCTTGCGTCCGCCGATTTCTCGTTCAACCACAATATGAGACATATGCCCAATTCCTTAGACTGACTGCCGGAAACATACGAATGATTTTGTGAATATGGGCGGGGGACATGCGGTTCGCAGGTGGCAGTCGGCGTGATCCAGCGCCTTGCGGTGCATCACGCCTACTGCCGCCGGGCCCTCGTTTCAATTTGCCCGTTTCACACCAAATTTACTTCGTGCAACAATTCTTAAAAACAATCGGCAGATGCCGTCTGTCAACTGCATCCGCCGAGAGAATTTTTCAGGTCTTACTTCCTGAGTCCGAGTTTGGCAATCAGTTCAAGATATTTCTCACGCTGGGTTCGCTGCAAATAACGCAAAAGACGATTGCGCTTACCCACCATCATGATCAGGCCGCGGCGTGAGTGGTAATCATGCTTATGCTCTCGCATATGGTCCGTCAGCGCATTGATACGCTCAGTCAATACGGCAATCTGTACCTGCGGCGAACCGGTATCGGCATCGTGTGTCTTATATTCGCCGATGATCTCGGCTTTTCTCTCGGGGGCGACGGTCATGTCGGTAAATCTCCGGTCATACGCCTTTCGCGGCGCAACAATATCGTGAATTTCTGCCAATTTTGGAATCGCATAGTATACCCACCCCTCAATCATCGGGCAATCGACCGGAACCAAAAACGCGGATACCATATCGGCCCCCACCGACCCCCAACGGGTTGGAGTGTCATCGTAAGATCATGATTCGTGAAACAAGAGCGGGTTACGCTGTCGGTTTCGACGCAAGATAACGAACTTAAGCAGATAGGGAACCCGCAATTCGCGATTACCAACCTCGTATTTCCATCCTCAACCCCGGAAAAAAAGCGGAAAGCCAATAATGAGTGACAATATCAAAATCCTGGTGGCCGACAAACTGGCCCCGGCTGGAGTGGAATACCTGCAGGCCCAACCTGGCGTCGAAGTCGATGTCAAGACGGGGCTCTCTGAAGATGAACTGGCCTCTACCGTCAAGGAATATCACGGCCTCCTCATTCGTTCCGCCGTGCAGGTTACCGCCAATGTGCTCCAATCGCCGGGTGAGCTTAAGGCCATCGCCCGTGCGGGCGTCGGCGTCGATAACATCGACCTGAATGCCGCGACCAATGCGGGTGTCCTCGTCATGAACAGCGCCGAGGCCTCCACAATCACCACCGCCGAACACGCATTCGCCATGCTCATGGCCCTCGCCAGAAACATCGGCCCCGCTTACAAGACCATGTCAGATGGCGGCTGGGACCGTAACAAATATGTCGGCCGCGAACTCATGGGAAAAACGCTCGGCGTCGTTGGTTTTGGACGCATCGGTTGTACGGTCGTCGAACGCGGCTTGGCATTCGGTATGAAAGCCCTTGCCTACGATCCCTTCTTTAACGCCGATACAGCCCTCGACGGTCGGGTTAGGCTCGTCAAGTCGTTCGATGAACTCGTCGAACAGGTTGACTTTCTTAGCTTCCACGTTCCTCTCAATGACCATACCCGAAACATGCTCAACGCCGAGCGATTCGGAAAGGCGAAAGATGGTCTCATGGTCATCAATGCCGCACGCGGTGGCGTCATTGACATTCCGGCACTCATAGCGGCACTCGATTCCGGCAAATGTGGTGGGGCTGCAATCGACGTGTTTGAGCAGGAACCTCCCCCGGAAGACGATCCCCTCCGATCCCATCCCAAAGTCCTCTGCACACCGCACCTCGGTGCTTCGACCTCAGAGGCCCAGGAAGGCGTCTCCACTTCCGCTTGTTCCCAGATCCTCGAATACCTCAAGGGCGAAGGACTTCGCGGGGCCGTCAACGCCTCGGGTGTCAGCTTCAACCTCGATGCCATGCAGATGCGTTTTGTCGATCTTGCCGAGCGCATGGGACGACTCGTCGCCCCCATGTGTGAACAGGGCATCTCCGAGGTCACCGTTACCTGTCAGGGCTCAACTCTTCCTGCTGCCGCGAGCACCATCGAACGCGTCATCCTCGTCGAACTCCTCCGTTCGCAGATAGAAGCCCCCGTTAATGTCGTCAACGCGCTTCCGTTTGCCGAGGAACGAAACATCAGGAGTCGCTGCGTCGTCGAAGATAAATCCCGTACATTCGCACGCGTGGCTATTGATATCAAATCAGGTGACGAAACCCGTCACATCGCAGGTTGCGTTTATGCTGATGGACGACCGCGCATTCTGGAAATTAACAACTACCACATGGACATGGTTCCCGAAGGCAACATGGTCTTGTTGCTCAACGAGGATAAGCCCGGTATGGTCGGAATGGTCGGTCGCGAAATTGGCGATGCCGATGCCAACATCGCCGACATGGCGCTCTCGCGATGTGGAGCCACTGCCATGATGGTCATCAAGGTCGATTCCGTTTGCGAGGAATCACTCATCAATCGACTTCGCGCCAGGCCAGGTGTGCTCAAGGTTGCCGCAATCACTTTGCCTGAGTTGGCCGATGTGGACTAAAATGAATTCGATATACCCTGATAAGCAACGGATAAGGGCAATCAGTTTTTGAAAGGATGCAACAAATGTCACGCGACGACATCGCCTCCAGCGCCGGATACAACCAGGAAGATGCCTATTTTGCCGAGCACGACCGTGAGCTGATCGCGAAAAAGCGAACCGAGCTTGACGAGTCGCGCAAAATACAGCAGGAAAAAAGTGAACACGGTGCTTATTGGATGGTCTGCCCGAAATGCGGTGGTCAAATGGAGGAGCTTGAGTTCCACGGGATCATGATCGACAAATGCAAGTCCTGCGGAGGGATCTATTTTGATCAGGGCGAAGTTGACCTCCTCATCGAACATACCACGGGTGGCGGTTTTTTCAAACGTCTTTTTTCATAGTCCTACCGCTGCGCAAGCATCAGTGACATTCAGATTTCAATCAGCGTCTTGATCCCCGCTCCGGATGCTGCGCGCGCAAACGCCGCCTCCGCATCATCCAGCGAATTCCGACTCGTGATCATCGGTATGACATCCACTGTTTCTGACGCCAATAAACTCAATGCATCTGGAAACGGCCCGCACCGACTCCCTATCAACTGAATCTCATTGATCACGATGGGTGACAGATCCACGTCCTTCTGCGCCGCAACCGTTGTCTTCAGCACGATCTTGCCACGCGGTCGCACCAGCTGCATCGCCGTCTCCAATCCTGATGCCGACGAAGTGCAATCCACTACAATGTCCTGATCCCCGCGTGGAATAAGATCGCCCAGCAGCCGGTGCTTGATTCCCCACTTTTCACACAAGACCAGCTTCTCGTCGTGCTTGCCGATCACCCGCACGGATGCGTTTAATCCCGCCATGACCTGCGCGACCAGTAACCCCAGTCGCCCGTCTCCCAGTATCGTAATATGAGGTTTTCCCTCGATTCGTAACTGTTGCAAGATGTTGCACGCTGCGGCGACAGGTTCGGTAAACACCGCCACCTCATCGGTTACTCCGTCAGGAACTTCCAGAAGGTTCACCGCCGGCAGCAAAAAGCGATCGGCAAAGCAACCATCGCGCCCCGCAATCCCCAGAACGGTTCTGTTGCGACAATGATTCGATAATCCACCGAGGCACATATCGCATCGCCCGCACACGCAATTGATCGTACCCGCCACACGTTTCCCTACGAGCGACTTTCCCCGTTCCGGAACGTCTGCCCCCACAGACTCCACCACACCCACAAATTCATGCCCTAACACGCCCTTGAATCCCATATACCCCTTTGCGATCTCAATATCTGTCGAACAGATTCCCACCATCGTCGGCCGAATCAACGCCTCGTCATTGCCGACCACAGGCACACGATAATCTCGATCCAGTCTCACCTGCTCGCCGTTAAACGTCAGGGCACGCATGCGTCACTTCCTCTGCAAAATGACTAAAAATCCCCAAAGACATAACCTTTATCGAACAAGTCACGCGCTATAGCTCATACCAATCCACCCTTGGCATGTACTCAGTCGCCCGATATCGGCGTTTCACGTTAATTTGAATTGGATTCACTCAGGTTCGTCGCCGTCGCCTCAATTCCCTTCGGTTTTTGCGGGGCAGGCTTCTCGGGAACCTTTGACCAGAATGTCGCATGGTCAAGCCATGTCGGGGGCCGAACGAAACGCTGGTAGTAATAGGGTTCTTTTGATGCAAACAACTGCCTGGATGATTTCTGGTATTCCAGCCACTTTGGTATGTCATCGCCAAATGACTGGCCCGTCAGATTCTTCAGCGACTGAATGCTGCTGGAAACCACGAAAAAATCCCGATCGTCCAAAGCGGACACCAGGGAACGATACACGTTTTCGGTTGGATACTGTGCCAACGCCAGGGCCGCATTGGCTCGAACGTCGGCCTCCTCGTCGTCTGAAAGGGTATCCAGCAAAGGGTCAACCGCTTCCTTGTGATGCAGGCGCTGCAGCGCGACTACTGCCTCATAGCGGATGTACTGGTTTTTTTCCTTCAAAAAGACGGTAATGGTGGGTACATCTCCCGGAATGCCGTGATTCCCCAATGCCCGCAATGCCGCGGCCCTTACCGTAGGATCGGGATCATTCAGAAAGTTGCGGTATGCCTTTACATAGGCTTCGGCGCCGCCGAACGGGGCTACGGAAAACAGATTCAACGCACGGCGGCGTCGGTCCGCGTCATAGGGGTTAAACAGGTCCGCCGCGGCCTGTTTGGGTGTCTGCCCAAATAAGCCGCCCCCTTCGCCATCGGAGAACATGTTTCCAATCGATCGATTAAATTCCCGATCACAACCTGTCAGGAACATGCCCCCGATCATGAGTATTGATGTAAGCAACGCGATGCGGTTTGACATCTGCCAACTCCGTAAATGCGACGAGCAACTCAAACGTGTCACTCATCCGGAAATCCCCCCACCCCCCCGGAAGTTCTACCCCGGAAGTTCCACCCGGGAAATTCCCCTCGCTCGGGAATCCCGCGAAAAGTCACCTAATAGTCACCCTTTAAGCACGCATTTTACTAATTCGGTTCAACGTGTCTAATTCAAACACGTGCCCCTCCGGAATCTCCCCAGGCACATCCTGAATGGCTCGCGATAAAACCGCGAAAATCGCCAAAAAACGACGGAGAAGCTCAGCTTACCTTGCGTAAATGTTGATGGAGTTATTTGTGGATTTATTCTTTGCGCTTAGCGTGGAATATCCTCGCCAATACAGCATTTTTCCGCGATATTGGCGCGGAACAGGTCGAAAAGTCGTTGGGTCACCGGTCCTACGGCGCCGTCGCCTACGCGTTGGCCGTCGACTGCGATGACTGATGCGATTTCCGTGGTGGTTCCGGCGGCGATGACCTCCTGGGCTTTCATAAGTCGCTCTATCGAAAAGGGTGATTCGTGAACGAAAATCCCGTTTTCGCGCGCCAGGTCGATGGCGATGCGGCGGGTGATGGAGTCGAGGATTCGGCCATCGAGCGGATAGGTCCATAATTCGCCGTTTTCGACGATAAAAACGCTGCGGGCGGTGGCTTCGGTGACGGTGCCGGCTCGATGGAGGATTGCCTCATCGGCGCCGGCGTCGACGGCGGCCTGGCAATCGAGGACATTGGGGAGCAGGCCGACGGATTTGATGGAGCAATGGCGCCAGCGGATATCATCGCGGAGGATGGCTCTGAGTTTGGTAACCTGCATTTCGGGGTCGAAAGCGGGTTTGGGTGTGGCGATGGCGTAGATGGTGGCGGTGGGAGGAGGATCGGGGAAGTGGTGGACGCGTTCGGCGACGCCGCGTGTGACCTGCCAGTAGACTGAGGCGTCGGCCAGGTTGTTTTGGCGCATCAGATCATCGCTCATGGGGCCAAAACCGGGGAAATCGGGGGGTAAATCGATGCGGATGCGGGCGAGGGACTGGTTCATTCGGTCGATGTGTTCGGTCATGGCGAGGCCGATTTGGTTGTAGTAACGGACGACTTCGTAGACACCGTCGCCGAAGAGGAATCCGCGATCCTCGACGCTGATGTGGGCCTGGGATTTGGGGAGCCACCGGCCGTTGAGATAGACGATTGGTTCGCTCATTGCGCGGGATGATAGGGGGTGAATGGGGGGATATCGTGGGATGAACGAGGATTTTCGGGGTAAGGGTAGGGTGTGGGGCGGAGAGGTCGGGAATGGAGCGGGTAGGATGGCCGGGCAGGTGGTGAATGAGTAATAAGAAGGAGGGGGAATTTGAGGGAGAGAGGATTGGGAAATGGAATGGGTCGGAAGCGGGGCAAATGGTTTGATCGAATGTGAGGGTGCGTGGTTGGCGAGTGCTTTGGAGGAGTTGTGAGTTGGCGCAAAAGTTCAAGTGGGTTGAGGTATTGCGATGGTTGAAACGGGGTGAAATGGGGATTTTGTGCTGGGTT
>JANQQT010000289.1 GCA_028284925.1 Phycisphaeraceae bacterium
TCCGAAATCTGCTTCTCATTCAATACCTCTTTCCCGGCCAAAACCTCCCGCCCACTCATAACCTCAAATCTCTGCTCCCCACCCGCCGCCACTTCCCGACCTTCCCCACTTTTCGCCGGGGCGCCGCCCCCTTCCACCACACCCGTCAAATCCACCCACTCCGGCAACACCCGCCAACCCGGAACCACCACCGACAACACCGGCAACACCAATACCCCTACCAACGCCGCCATCCACAACACATGCAAACCCGCCGCCGACACCCGCTTCATCCACACCGCCGCAACCCACACCACCCCCAGCAACAGCACCCCCTTAATCGCCGTATCAACCAACACCGGGACCAACACCACCCCCAACGCAACCGCAGACAGATGAACAAGTCGTAACATACCTGCTACCTCCCTTCTTCACGCGCTTCGTCAATCAGACGCTTGATCCGCCCCAACTCCTCAGGCGAAACATCCGCTTCCTTCTTCGCAAAATGCGCCGCCAGCGCATCATCCAAAGCGCCGCCAAAAAAGGTATCGATCACATGTTGAAATGCGCTCGTCCCCGCCGCTTTCTTCGATCGCTTCGGCACATAAACCACCTCACGACCACGTTCCTTCCTCCGCACATGACCCTTCTCCTCCAGAATATGCAACAATCGCCGCACCGCCTTATCCGTCGGGGGGTCCGCCATCTCCCCAACCACCTCCATCGTCGTACCCCCGCCACGCGCATACAAAATATTCAATATCTCTCGCTCGCGACGACTCAATTGAAGCTCTTCCGTCATATCAACCTCAAAAACAGGTGTGCCAAAGCACTAATATTTTAATGTAATCGCGATCCGAGTCAACCCTTTTGGAATAAAAATTTAATGTAATTCCGCCCAACCCCACGCCTCACGCCCCACACATCCCTCCCTCGAAATCGCAACCCCCACACCCTTCATTCCCGAATCTCCCCCGTCCCAGACAACCCTCCACCTCTGGCCCGATAACCCCCCACACCAAAAAACATTCCACCTGTTAATCTGGGCAACCTATCTATCCGATGGAAAAAAAGCATCGCGCATTAGGTCTGTACCGATTATGCCTAACCTGCCGATACTTGTTTGGTCAACGTGACCAATCTGGCCGAAAGACGTTTGCATTCGGCCAAAAACGAAGTTGCCGCAATAAAAAACGCGGTTGACGCGATCAGAGGACGCTAATTATGTCAGGTAGTCGCTGCCAGGAGTTGAAGGAGATGGACGCATCAACAAATGGGCCAAAACAAAGCCCCCAACACGCGCCCGCCCTCAAACTAACCCTCACATCCCTCCTCATCGCCGCCCTCACACTCTCCGGCGGCTGCGAATTCGATTCATACATGGACCCCTCTAAGGCCGGACGATGGGAACCAACTCCCATTACGCTCCCCATCCTTAAAAGAATCGCACTCATCGAGGAAGAGGATGACTTCATTATCGGTCTCCGCCAACCCAACGCCAAAGACCTCATCCCCGAAGTCAAGGAATACGTCATCGGCCCCGGCGACCTCGTCACCGTCGACATTCTCGGACTCACACAACCCGGCGTCCCCGCAATCATCACACGACGCATCGATGAACTCGGCCGAATGAGACTCCCCGTCGTCGGCGAAATCAAAGTCGCTGGACTCACCACCAAACGATACGAACAGGTCCTGCGCGACATCCTCCACCCTGAAATCGTCGTCGACCCAACCGTTAGCGTCATCGTTCAGGAAGGTCGCCAGCGCACATTCAGCATCCTCGGCGTCAACGCCGCCGGAACCTACACCATCGTCGAAAACGACTTCCGACTCCTCGATGCAATCTCCCTCGCAAGAGGCATCCCCCCCGCAATCGACAAAATCTACGTCATCCGTCACATCCCCCTCGCAGATGTCTACAAGGGCGACGATGGCGAAAAGTCAGGTAAACACTTCGGTACACCCGGACCCGAAGGACTCGATCCCAACGAAACACGGCCCGGCGTAGCCCCCGTCAAAGGCGCAACCGGCGGAAAAGACCCGCTCGATCCGCTAAAGGCCATCGATAAGGCCGCCGGCGGAAAAAAAGACCCCAAAAAAACCGATCCCAAAAAGGACGACAAAAAAGACGACAAGAAAGACGTCAAACCCAACCGCAGCCTTGACGATGCCCTCGATGGCGCCGCCAAGGACAAAGGCGAAGGGCAATACGTCAACATCAACGGCAAATGGGTATGGGTCAAATCCAAATCCGCCTCCGGTTCCAAAACCGATGGAACAAAAGGTGGCGTCGATGACAAGGATGACTCCGCCGTCGAAGATCTCGTCACCGAAGAAGTCATCGAAATCGACGCTCGCGCGCTCGTCAAAGGTGAAGCAAAATACAACATCATTGTCCGACCCGGCGACATCATCCGCGTTCCCCAGCTCCTCGGTGGGGTCGTCTACGCCGCAGGTGAAGTCGCCCGACAAGGCGTCTACGCCCTCCCCGGGCAGGAAAAGCTCACACTCAAACGACTCGTCGCTTCCGCCGGTGGACTCAACGGTCTCGCCTACGTCGAACGCGTCGACATCACCCGAAGAATCGGCGACCAGGAAGCCGTCCTCCGCATCAATTTCCGGGCCATCGCCGAAGGCGTCCACCCCGACATCTTCCTCAAAGCCGATGACCACATCCACTTCGGAACCAACTTCGTCATGACTCCGCTCGCCGTATTCAGAAACGGCTTTCGCGCCTCATACGGCTTCGGCTTCCTCATCGATCGAAACTTCGGACCCGATGTCTTCGGTCCCGTACCGACAGATCGAAACAATTAAGACACAACACACCTAACCCAGATACCACCGGCGGCGGGTCATTTTGGCCCGCCGCCGTCTTGCGCAAACCAATCACTACACCCGAACTTACACCTTCCTCAACCGTATAATCACTTCAAACTACCCCAAACCATGGCCGATTCAACCGTCACATCCTCAGATTCCACCACCCGCCCCTCCTCCTCAGGAGAGGCCGATACCCGGTTCCTCTCCCAAAACGTTCGCGCACGCTTCGCCCTCATCCTCGCCTGCTTCGCGGCGCTCCACTACGACATCCTCTACCGAATCGGCATCTTCGCCGCAACCGATGGCGACTGGTCCCACGCCTTCCTTGTCCCACTCATCAGCTTCTACATGATCTACCAGCAACGCGATCAGATTGACCGCATCGCGCCAAAAACCTCATGGCTCGGCATACCCATACTCCTCGCAGGGATCGCACTCTATTTCTACGGCATGTACCCCACCCAAAACGACATGGTCAAAGGCTACGCCATGATCATCGAAATCATGGGACTCGTCCTGCTCTTCACAGGACTCCCACTCATGCGATACCTCTTCTTCCCAATCCTCTACCTCGTCTTTGCCGTCAAAATCAACGAACAGATCTGGTCCGACATCGCCTGGCAAATGCAACTCATCGCCGCCAAATCCTCCGTCGCCGTACTCGACATCCTCGGACAAACCGCCGTCGTCAAAACCACCACCATCGAACTCACCATGCCCGATGGCAAAATCTCCAGGCTCAACGTCGCCGAAGCATGCTCCGGAATGCGCATGCTCATGACCTTCGCCGCACTCGGCGTCGCCATGGCATACCTCTGGTTCCCGCGATGGTGGGCACGACTCACACTCGTACTCCTCACGGTCCCCATCGCACTCTTCGGCAACATCTCACGCGTTACCCTCCTTGGCCTCATCTACCCCGTCAACCCCGAATTCGCCAAAGGCGACTTCCACCTCATGCTCGGCATGTTCATGCTCATTCCCGCCATGGGACTCTTCATGCTCATCTCATGGGGGCTCACACAACTCGGCGGAGGAAAACGAACCAACAAAGAAAACGAAAACCAACCCGCCGAAATACAATCCACCAATCCCACCAACCAACCTGAACCCAGGTCCAAACCAAAACCCAATACAGAAAACTCCCCCGACTCAGACTCCGTAACCGACAGCGACACCGCGTCAGACATCGCAAAACCTCCCAATCCAGACTCAGAAAGCCGGGACGAAAACGCCAATACCCCAATTCCGGGGGGGGGGGAGGATTGAGGGATGGATTGGAAGAAGGTTTTAGATAAGCCCACCATCATCGCCGCCGCCATCCTCCTCCTCGGCGCCATCGGCCTCCAGGCCACCATCCTCTCACAGGGTTGGTCCCTCTTCAAGAAACCGCTTGACCTCCAAAACCCCTTCTACGCCTTCCCCAAAGAGTTTGGCCGATACAAAATGCCCGAAAAAGGCAACATCGAACTCTCCCACGAAACACTCTCCGAACTCAACGCCAAAGATTACTTCCAGCGCATCTACATCGACAGCCGTACGAAAAATCCCTCCGACCCCCAGAACGCCATCCGCGCCCACGCCGCCTATTTCACGGGCCTCCCCGATTCAAAACCACACGTCTCCAACCACTTCTTCGTCACAGGCGGCGCCGGCAAGACAACCCTTGTCGCCGAGCAAACCCTCGATGTCGACAACCTCAAAATTCCTATCCGCATCTACCACTACGTCGATGTCGCCGACCCATCCGTCACCTTCCACATCATCATCACCCACATCGCCAACAACCAATGGTTCGCAGACACCAACCAGGTCGAAAACGCCGTCGCCGATCTCTCCCTTACCCACACCTACTGGTGCCGCCTCGAACTCGCCCTCGGCAAACCCACCGTCGTCACCAGCGAAACCCTACAGAAACAGGCCGCTCAACAAGCCACCGACTTCCTGAAAGACTTCATCCCACAACTCAAAAACTCCCTACCCATTTGGCCGATAAAATAACCACACCACAACACGCATACCTACACCATGCCCAGGCGCCTCTCCATCCCGACACCCCCCAACAAACAATCCCACCCACTCCGCGCCCACACCCTCCCCTTCCTCATCCTCCTTGCTACATTTCTCACCCCCATTCTCTCCACCCCCATCCTTGCCACGCCCATCCTCCCCACCCTTGAATCACCCACCAGTTCACTTGACCATGCGCAGATTAACCCCGGACGCCCCCGTCCGGGGCGCGCCGCGGAA